>CAJBPC010000345.1 GCA_903957405.1 uncultured bacterium
GATCATTCTGAAGCCAAACCGCCATGCAGCAGATGCTTTTTTCCTACCGAATTCTCTCATTTCGCAACTGAAAGCAACTTTTTCTGTGTTTTCATTGCCTTTAATCGATGTTTTTCCCATCAAAATGCTATGAATATGCGGTGGCTAGTGTAAATTTGTTAGGTAGATGTTAATAAATTGTCATCTTAAGGTTTGTGACATAGGTCATGTTTTACATGAATATTTAATGATGTATCGGGTTTGCCGGCATTAGCATCATACCATGCTTTGGGAATTCTTTCTTTGATATATTTTTTAAAACCAAAATCGCGAACATGAGAAAACTGTTAATGTTCCTGACAACATTTCTGTTGTTGTCCGGCCAGTTGCTGGCCCAGAAAACCGTGACAGGAAGGGTGTTGGATGACAATGGGAAACCCGTTGCCAACGCGTCGGTCCAGGTCCGGAATACGACTGCAGGAACCACAACCAAGGCTGACGGTACCTTCAGCATCAACGTGCCATCCAATGGACGTATCATCGAGATCACCGTCATCGGCTTTGAGACCCTCAGCCAGGCCGTTCCGGCAAGTGGCTTTTTTGAAGTTCGCCTGAAGGCTGCTTCGGATGAACTTGCAGGCGTGGTTGTCACTGGTTACAGCCGGGTGAAAAAGTCAGAATATGTGGGTGCCGCCTCCCGCATCGACAAGAAGGCCATGGAATTGGTTCCTGTCGGGTCCTTTGATCAGATGCTCCAGGGTCGTGCCCCAGGTTTGAGGGTGAGTGCAGGTTCGGGTCAGCCGGGTGCTGCCGCCTCTGTACAGATTCGTGGTCCGAAATCCATTTCCGGAGGCTCAACCCCCCTCTATGTGGTAGATGGTGTGCCGGTGGAAGCTTCCGTTTTCCAGGGGTATAACCCGAATGATTTTGAGTCTGTGGACATATTGAAAGATGCATCTGCTGCAGCCCTCTATGGTTCGCGCGGAGCGTCCGGCGTGATCGTCGTCACCACAAAGCGAGGCGCGAAAGGTACTACCAAGGTGAGCTATCGCCCGCAGTTCGGTATGACACAACCCGGCACGCAGCAATTCGAGATGATGAACAGCAGCCAGTTGCTCGCATTTCAGGAAAAGTTGGGTGGCTTTGTGAACAATACCCTACCCGGATGGCGCTTTTCAAGGAAGAACCCGGCAAATGCAAGTCTCCCTGCTGCCACCCTTGCTGGCTATGACAATATCCTTGACAGCCTTGGTAAAACCAACACGAACTGGGCCGAGATTTTCCAACGTCAAGGTAAATTTCAGTCGCATGACCTAAGCATCAGCGGTGGTACCGAAGCGACGCGCTTTTTTGCCTCCGCCAGCTATTATGATGAGCAAGGTATCGGTGAGCGGTCAGATATGAAGCGTTATACCTTCCGCCTGAACCTCGATCACAAGACGGATAAATTGACGGTTTCCCTAAATAATACGATCGGTTACAGCAAACGCAACTTCATCGAATCAGAGAATGGCGTAGCCCTCGCAAACCCTTTTGCTGCGGCATATCTGGCGGTTCCTTACGACCCCCTGTTCCTCCCAAATGGATCTGTGAATACAGGTGCAGGTCGTCTCGGAGGAAACGCTTATCAGCGGATTCGTGACATCTTCAGGTACAACGATCAGTTGAAAGCCACAACTGCGATCAACATCAACTACGATATCACCAAGAATTTCTTTGCAGGTGGTAATATCGGCTTTGACTTCAGGGAGACGATCAACACCACCAATCAGAAATCAGGCACATTCACAGCCACACAGTCAGGCTTCCCATCCAACACTGGTTTTCATAGTGAAGGACTTGGTCGCCTGTTCCAGGGCAATGGAAGGGCCTTTGTTGGATTCAAGGATACTTACGGCAAGAATGATGAACACAGCCTCAATGTCACATTGAACGCTGAATACATCTATTCCAAGTCGAAGTCTTTCGGCTTTACAGGGTACGGCCTGAACCAAAAGCTTATCAACACGCCTGCCGCCATCACGCCGGGTACGGTTGATAACCGCCTTATTGCAGGTGTTAGCGGTGGAAGAAGCCAAAGGGCTTATGTCTCTCAGTTCGCCATGCTGAAATATGCATTTAAGAACAAGTATATTCTTGATGCGGCTTTCCGCAGAGATGGAGCTTCGGTGCTGCCTGAGCAGAATCGCTTCAAGAATTTCTGGTCCGTGGGTGCCGTTTGGAATGTCCTGGAAGAAGGATTTGCCCAGAACTGGAAAACCTTTAATTCCCTCCGCGTCCGTGCAAGCTATGGCAGCTCCGCAAACGCAGAGAACTTTCCTTTCGGAGATTTCGGATACCTTCCGCTCTATGGCACAGGATCCTATGCAGGTCTGGCGACATTGGCACCTTCCACGCCGGGTAATAAGGCAGGGGATTGGGAATATACTGACAAGTTGAACATCGGCCTTGAATTCGGCATGTTGAACAACCGCTTGACCGGTGAAGTGAACGTATACAATGAGATCACGAAGAACCTGTTCATCTCTCAGGGCATTCCCATTGAAAATGGTTCGGCCTTTACATCAGCTCAGGTGAACGCCGGTGAAATGGGTAACAAAGGTGTTGAAGTACAATTGAATTACGATGTTGTGCGCACCAAGGATTTCAATTGGTCTGTCGGCGGAAACTTTGCCTACAATAAGAATGAGATCCTAAGCCTTGGCCAAGAAAAGGAATATCCTTCCGGTACCGCAATCATCCGCGTAGGACTTCCCCTCGGCTCGCATTATGTTAACAAATGGGGTGGCGTAGACGCTGCAACAGGTGCACCACTTTATTATACCAAGGACGGCAAGCTGACCAACATCTTCAGCAGCAATGATCTGCTGGCAGAATTTGGAACGTATTTTGCACCATGGACAGGTGGTTTCAACACCAATGTGAAGATCAAGTACATCGACATCGCAGCT
Source organism: uncultured bacterium (assembly GCA_903957405.1). GTDB lineage: Bacteria > Bacteroidota > Bacteroidia > Chitinophagales > Chitinophagaceae > Pollutibacter. Next base: position 2,931 of record CAJBPC010000345.1, read on the forward strand.
TTCTTCAACTTCCAGAGTGGATTCAGCCGTTTCAACAACCAACGCTTCTTTCAGGAAAACCATGCGTTTGCCATTTCGGGATACAACCTGTATAGCAGCATGTCCACAATGTGGTCCAAACCTGGTGATATCACCAATGTACAAAGCCCCCTCTACCAGCGCCAGTTCAGCAGCAAGGATATCGAAGACGCATCCTACCTCAGGCTGAGGAATATCCAGATGGGTCTTACGGTTCCATACTCTGTACTCCAGCGCCTCAAAGTCATCAAGGGCTTGCGGTTCTATGTACAAGGACAAAATATCTTCACCTGGACGAAATTCACAGGCTTCGATCCGGAGGACAACAACAATATCGCCCAGTATGAATATCCCCTGCCGAGGACTTATACAGTCGGTGTGAATGTTGACTTCTAAATCTTAAAAAGATAAATCATGAAAATGAACATAAAAAAGATAGCGATCATCATGGCGGGAGCAGCGGTCATCACCCTGCAGTCTTGCGAAAAACGCATAGATCTCCTTCCTTCTGATTCGATTAACGAAATCAGCGCCTTCCAAACGGTGACCGATCTTGAGCAAGGTCTTTTGGCTGCATACGGATCCTGGAGCGGTGAAAACACCATGTATGTGAATGCGATCGTCACAGATGAAACAAAGATCTCCAATGAGAATCGTGGTCAGGGCCAGTTTGAATTCAAATGGCAGTATGTCCCTTCTCAGGGTGGATCAGCATCCAGTGGTTGGTCAAATTTCTACTACACAGTTGGACTCGTCAACAAAGTGTTGGAAGCCCTTGGAAAAGTAACCACGACCACAGCTGCTGACAATGACATAAAAGAACGCATCCGTGGTGAATTGCTCGCCCTCCGTGGCATTGCACATTTCGAGATCCTCTATCGGTTTTCCGGAAAATACAATGCAAGCGGATCCGGTATTCCATACACTGTAACATCTGACATCGCCAATCGACCTGCACGTGCAATCCAAAGCGATGTGATCAAGGGTATCGAAACCGATCTCTCAGCTGCCAAGGCCATTGCTTCCATACCCACTGCACCTCCAGTTGTGGGATCAGCCGGAACCATCCGCCTGTCAAAGGCTGCAATCGCCGGTTTCCAGGCTCGGGTCGCCCTTTTCAAAGGCGATTGGACTGCAGCATCCGCTCTCGCCGGTGAAGCAATCACAGCCTCTGGAAAAACCCTTGCTTCAGGAGCGAGCTTCGCCTCCATTTGGACAGATGACAGTGAAGCGGAAGTTATGATGAAACTCCGCCGTACAGGTGTAGGTGTCGGTACGCTGTGGCAAGATACAAACGGTGACGTTTTCTTCGAGCCTTCCGACAAACTCAAGTCAATGTTCAACCGTGCAACCGACAGCCGCTTCAATGCCTACTTCCTGATACAGCCGACCGCTCAGGACACTTGCCTGGTGAAGAAATTCTTCAGCAGCGCCCGTGGACCTAAAATCGTGGATGTTAAAGTCATGCGTGTCTCAGAGATGTACTTGATCCGTGCTGAAGCAAAGGCAGAACTCAACGATCTCGCTGGAGCCGCAGCAGACTATAATACACTCCGCGTCGCTCGGATATCGCCTTACAACAACTCCACATTCCCAACCAAAACGGATGCGATCAACGAGATCTACAACGAACGTTTCCGCGAACTTTGTTTCGAAGGATTCAGGTTCTTTGACCATGTTCGCCGTGGTATCGCAATCAGCCGTCCGGCATCTGATGTGCAGAGTTCAGCCTGGCAAAATCTGCCTGCCACAGATTTCCGCATGATGTTCCCGATCCCGCAATCATCCATATTGTCTAACCCCAATATGGTTCAAAACACGGGGTATTGATCATATACAGCAGGTTTAAATCAATCAAAAAAAGTAATATGAACAAAATACTTTCCATAAGGATTCTTACCCTAGGGGTAATGATTCTCTCCGTGATGAACGGGTGTAAAAAAACGAATACGGTGACCATTCCGCCGGTGCAGTCGCATTTCACTTTCAAAGATGCTGGCACCTATGAGATCCTGGCAGCAAATTCAAACATTTCCATTCCAATTGGTATCACAGCGGTGCAGACCACTCCAACCGTGATAGAATACACCATCAGTTCACCAACTGGTGCCGTTGCAGGAACGCAATACACCGTAGCCGGAAATTCCATCACCATCCCAGCTGGTCAGTCATTAAGCTCCATCGACATCAACGGTAGCCTTGCAGCGTATTCCTCTGGTCGTAAAGACACGTTGGTCGTCACACTGCAGAGCAAAGCCGGCGGCGTAGGCCCAATATTGACCAATACCACCTACAAGCTGTCCCTTCGCGGACCCTGCTTCGAAGGTGATGTAACCCTCAGCGCTTTCCTCGGTTCGTACAAAAACACCTATGAGGATTTCGGCGGAGCGTATGGCCCTTATACAACCACCATCAGTGCAGTGAAGGTTTTGACCGCCAAAACCGGTGAAGTGACCGTGACCAATATCTATGACTATGGCTGGAACCCCATCAAGTTCATTCTTGACTGGACAGATGCCAACAATCGGATCGCAACCCTCACCCAACAAGCAGGTATCGGTGATGCTGGAACATTAAGCGCAACCTACGCCGGAAGAGATATAAGTGTCAGGCCTTTCGCAGGCCAACCCGGCACTTTCTCTGCCTGTAAGCAGACCTTGAACCTGAAACTCCAGGTGGGTGTGACAGGATTGGGATTCTTCGGCACCTTGTATTCCGTGAATATGGCACGATAGATCACCCATATGTCAATAAAAATTTAGGGACCTCTCGGGGTCCCTTTTTTTATTGGCATATAGATGAATCAAAAAAATCATCAGCAAATTACATCGAGAAATTCTGGATAGAAAGATGACGGGTAAAAGTCGTTTCATCAAAATACAGGAGAAGAATGAACGAAGATCCATCTGCCTGATAAAAAATACAACCAGACATTGTCTAAATTTCATTGACGAATTTGACCATGAATAAACAACTATGAGCCCAGTAAGGCAGCTGAATGCCAATGAACATTATTTCCAAGTACGGCTTGAATCCCAAAAAAACCGTTATCTGAAAAGATGCCCACAATCAAATGGATTACCTTACTAAACGCTGAGATAACTGTCATGAGGGTATACTCAAGGCATTATATGATTGAATTGATGCCAGTGTCCTGCCATTTTCGGGCAAACCCGGCAGATTCCATACATGCTAAGAGCATCTGCAGCTGTAAATTGATTTTTATGAAACAGGAATGATATTTTAGTCCCCCGGCTTCCGAGTGTTTAGCCATGAAAAAATAAAAGCGCTCATAAAAAAGGGACCTTTCGGGTCCCCTTCTACTATTGTCAAATACATCTATCACTTGAGGACTTCTGCAAGCTTTTTTGACAATGCTTGGCCACGAAGATTACTGGCAATGATCTTTCCATCAGGACCCAACAGCACATTGAAAGGAATCCCCTCGATCTGATACAGTGGGACAACAGAACTCTCCCAGAATTTAAGGTCACTGACATGTGTCCAATCGAGACCATCCTTTTCAATCGCCTCTATCCATGCGTCTTTTGTCTTGTCCAGCGATACCCCAAGGATGGTGAAATTCTTAGATTTGAATTGCTGGTAGGCATCTACTACGTTCGGGTTTTCCTGTCGACAGGGACCACACCAGCTTGCCCAAAAATCCACAAACACATACTTCCCCCGAAAACTGCTGAGGCTCACATTTTTACCAGAAGGGTCAGGGAGTGTGAAATCAGGTGCCATGTTTCCAGTCACTTCCTTCTTTTCCTGTTCCTGGAGATAGGCAAAAAATTGTCCGGTGATATTTGTGACCTTCGGTTTGTCGGCAAATCGCCTTGCCAAGTTAAGCATCACCGGCTTGAGCTTTTCAATATCTATCTGCCCCTTGCCTAAACCAATGGCATAAAGCGCCACGGTCGGACTCTTTGCCGTATCCGCATATCCCATTAAATAATCCTCCATCCCCTTGACCCAGATATTAAAGGCTTCCTGTTTAGGAGCAAGCAAACTGTCCGCTGCATTTATGGCATTCAACGAATCAAGCTGGCTGCGCAGCGGAAGGAGTTCATTGAGTCTTTGATTGTATGTTGACAATAGCTGTTTGACAGAATTACTGCCGGCAGAATTGGTGGTGTATTTGGCAAATTCCTTCCAGTCTGCTGTGATATCGATATCCTCTCTATCTCCTATGAGTAACGCGAAATCCTGGCGCTTGTCGAATCGAAGACGATACATATCCTCATTGCCTGCCGCAACACCTTTCAGGGTGAAAGTGAGGTCTCCGGGGGTGATCAGAAACGTGTCCGTCGTTTTCGGCTCAGCGGCATCCAACTCTATGAGGTCGAGGTAGGCATACTGGTGTTCCGGAATGTTTTTTAGGCTGACTTTGACATTGACGGTACCGTCTCCCTTGTCCTTGCAGGAAATCAGGATAACGGCCATGGCTGTTGCCGCGAGAAAGTTTCTAACAAATGTATGGTTCATATTGCAGCGTTTAATAATTCCAAAAGCAGATCGTTCGTCTGCTTGGGATCAGCCTTCCCTCGTGAGCGTTTTTTAACCTCGCCCATGAAGAGTCCAATGAGTCCTTTCTTTCCTTTTCGATATTCCATAACCTTATCAGGCATGGCCTTTATGACTTCTTCGACCCATTGGCGTATGTCGTCAACTCCTGCGTCCTGTAAAAGGTCAAGGTCGATGGCGATTTGCCCCGGTTTAGCCATGAGATCATCCATCATCATCGGCAGAATCCTGTGCGAAGCGACAGAGAAGCCAATCTGTCCAGCCTCGACCAACTCAAGGAGTTCGCGCCAGGACTCCCTGGGTACGGACAACTGAGTCCATGTAATATTTTTTTCATTGAGGATGGATCTGACAGGACCTAAAAGCCAGTTTGCGAATGACTTTGACTTGGCGGCATCCGGAATATTAAAGAGAAAATAATCAGCCAATTCCTTATCCTCACAAAGCTGCTGAGCATCGTAAACAGACAATCCGAAATCGACTTTAAGCCTTTCACGCAAAGAATCGGGTAACTCAGGCATTGCGCTTCTCACAGCCTCCAGGATGGTTTCCGTGCATTCGAAAGGGGGAAGATCTGGCTCAGGAAAATATCTGTAGTCGTCAGCATCCTCTTTTGTCCGGATGCTGAAAGTGGTATCCGCATCGGCATTGAAGCTGCGCGTCTCCTGTTGCACTTGCATCCCCCCGTCGAGTATGACTGCGAGTCTTGCCACTTCCACTTCGATGGCTTTTCTCACATTACGGATGGAATTAAGGTTTTTCACTTCCACACGGGTGCCGAGATCGGTCGCACCATGAAGCCGGATGGAGATATTGGCATCACAGCGTAGACTTCCCTCCTCCATGTTCCCGTCGCACACTCCGATCCATCGCACGATTTTTCGGACTTCTGTGAGAAAGGCGAATGCCTCATCCGCACTGCGGAGATCGGGTTCAGTGACTATTTCTATAAGGGGTGTACCAGCTCGGTTGTAATCCAAACATGTTTGTTGCGGATGCAGGTCATGTATGCTCTTCCCGGCATCCTCTTCCAGATGTATACGGGTTAGGCGAATGTCGCGTGTGCCTGCCTCTGATGGAATTGTAACGTACCCCCCCTGACAGATAGGTGTCGTATGTTGTGATATCTGGTACCCTTTGGGAAGGTCAGGGTAGAAATAATTCTTCCGGGCAAAGTAACTATGGCGTTCGATGCGACAACGACAAGCCAACCCCATACGAAGAGCCAGTTCTACAGCCTTACTGTTCAGGTAAGGGAGTGTGCCGGGATGTCCTAGAGTGACCGGACTCACATGGGTATTGGGATCCGATCCGAACTTTACGGAATCGCCGCAGAAAAGTTTACTGGCGGTTAGGAGTTGCGCATGCACCTCCAGACCTATGACCACTTCGTATGTTGGGTGCATGTGAGACATTGAACAAAAATAAAGAAGATCAAATCAGCGAACGAACCTTTCCCGGTATCTCGGATAGTTTCGATACATCCTGACCGCCGGCAGTGGCAAGGTTTTTCTGTCCACCGCCTCCGCCTTTGATCATAGGAGCCACTACTTCTTTTATGATCTTGCCTGCATCAAGGCCTTTGGCCGCGACAACTGTATCTGAAATACCGATCGCCACAAAGGATTTACCGCCTATATTGGCAGTCAACACCACCAAGTGGTCGTTCAGGTTGTTGCGCAGATCGAAGCATAGTTTTTTAAGCGCATCCGGTTGTGAGACCTGCACATGGGCTCCTATGAAAGTGACGCCATGCACGATCTCATCCTTCTCCAGCAGTTCATTTCGTATGCCCACCAGCATTCGTGCCTCGAAATGTTCAAGATGCCTGCGCAATTCAGCATTCTCTTCCTGCAAAGCGGCAACTGCCTTGACGGCATCAACTGGATTCTTCAGTAAAAGACGCAGTTCCTCCAACTCCTTGAACTTTGATTGCAGATGATGATCTGCCGCTTTACCGCTGACAGCCTCCACCCTTCGAACACCTGCGGCCACGGCCGATTCTGAGGTAATCAGAAGCTGACCTATCTCACCTGTTTGCCCCACATGGGTGCCACCGCACAACTCTATCGAAAAAGCGGGATCGATGGTGACCACACGGACAACATCCCCGTATTTCTCTCCGAACAGGGCCATGGCCCCAAGCGAAATCGCCTCTTCCCGAGGCATCTCGCGGATGATGACAGGAATATTTTGACGGATCTTTTCATTGACGATGGATTCCACCTCGCGGATCTCAGCGAAAGTCATCTTCGCAAAATGTGAGAAGTCAAAACGCAAAGCATCCGTACCCACCATGGAACCCTTTTGAGCCACATGGATACCCAATACTTTTCGAAGTGCCGCATGCAACAAATGTGTGGCGGTATGATGCAATGTCACCGCCTGTCGTCGTGGCGCATCGACCCAGGCACCCACTGTACTTTCGATTTTTTCAGGTAATTCCTGTACCAAATGGATGATAAGGTCGTTCTCCTTGCGGGTATCGGTGACGGCTACACGCTCTTGCCCGATGCTGATCCAACCCGTGTCACCCGCCTGTCCACCGCTTTCGGCATAAAAAGGAGTATGGTCCAGCACAATCTGGAATGATGTCTTTCCCTTCGATTTCACCTTTCGATAGCGCAGTAAGGTTGTATTCGTATGAAGAGTATCGTAACCCACAAAGGAAGGCCGATCCCCTGCAGACTCCGAGATCATTGTCCAGTCTTCGGAATCGGTGACGGTTGCGGCCCGGCTCCTCTGTTTCTGAGCCTGCATCTCGATTTCGAAACCCGGCTCGTCGACATGACGTCCATGTTCTCCAGCAATAAGGCGAGTCAGGTCAATGGGAAATCCAAAAGTATCATAAAGCTCAAACGCAGCTGGTCCGTCGATGATACCTGTCAATGCAGAATGGGCAAGGATATCATCCATCTTGCGGAGTCCTTTTTCCAAGGTGCGCAGGAAAGCATCTTCTTCTTCACGCACCACTTTTGACACGAAATCCAATTGTTGGTACAATTCGGGGAAGACAGTGCGGAATTGTTCGGCCAGCTGGGGCATCAATTGACAAAGCATTGGCTCCCGGTAACCAAGGTAAGAGTAATAATATCTTACAGCCCTTCGCAGGATCCGGCGAACGACGTAACCCGCACCGGTGTTCGAAGGAAGTTGCCCATCGGCGATGGTGAAACCGATGGCACGAATGTGGTCTGCAATGACACGAAAAGCCACATCGTGTTTGCTATCGGTGCCGGTATATTTCTTTCCTGTGACGGATTCCGTGGCGCCGATGGTGCCAGTGAACAAGTCAGTATCATAGTTGGATTGCTTGCCCTGCAATACCCGTACAAGCCTTTCAAGTCCCATGCCGGTATCGACATGCTGGGTGGCAAGTGGTTCAAGCGAACCGTCTTTCATCCTATTGAACTGAATGAAAACATTATTCCATATTTCAATGACCTGGGGATGATCCTTGTTCA
>CAJBPC010000346.1 GCA_903957405.1 uncultured bacterium
CAGGATTCCTGTATGACCGGATTGCGGAAAGGGTGAAGATGTTCGACACACCCGACGCGCTCGTGCATGCCTTAGCGGATTAGGATGCACGCCCGTCATCTCAGCGATCGCTTTTGACAGATGCCCATCACGAACAAGACGCAATGATGTGGACCATACGCTAATGATCCTGCAAGCTGCGCATGGCCGCGTTGATGTCGGATGCAAGCCGGGCTTGAGGCAGAGGGTCCGGGACGTTGAGAAGCCCGGGAGGCTTTAGAAATTATACCCGATGGTGAAGAATGCATTCCGTCCATAAGGCGACCGTGCATTTCCTATGACATCGTATTGCAGCATGGCAATCAGGCGGCCCCTTCCGCCGGGTATGGCCGCACCTGCTCCGACCAGGAGCACCGGCACGAAGACACCGGATGTTTTGATGTCGGCCTGTCCGTTGAAATATTTGATCTTTCCCCAGCTGTAGTTGTATTCCGGCTGTACGGATGCGAAGAGGATGGGGATGGGGAATACACGGGCGAAAACACTCAATCCCGTGTAGCCGTAATTATCCCTGTAGATCTTGTCGCCATTGCCATTCCGATAGGTCTGAGCGGATGATATGAAGTTGACGCCAGCCCCGGCGGCGAAGTATTGACTGAACTGGTATCCCACTTGCGGAGAGATGTTCACGAAAGTGTTATCGCCGAATCGCATGCCGAAGTTGCCGCCGAAGAAGACCTTCTCAGGGTCGAAGGTGAACGGTTGCTTCTCATTTTTTTCCTGTCCGAACAATGTCGATGACAGCAAGAGGCAAAAGAAAGTGAGCGAACGAGTGGTCATCTGTTTCATGGTCTGTTGATGGCTTTGGATCATATTCGGGAAAATGGCTTAGGGATCATCAGAACCTCGGGCACATGGATTGTCTGGTCTGTGGGGAATTGTCGAAGTAGAATCCGCTGTTCAGCAACGACATCTCTGTCGCTCCCTGTGCGTTGTTATAGTCACGCATGGAGGAAGTTGTGGCATCGAAGCTGAACATGAACCGGAAGCTCTTCCACTGGTAGCCGACCATGGGTATGAAAGCGTCCCCGAGGCGGTAATAGGCGCCTGCGATAAGTTGGTGTTCGCCGTCACCGCTGAGGTTGTAATTGGCATGCAGTCCCGCGACGAGCTCTTCGGCCCTCGACTGGCGGGTGTAGTAGGCGCTGGGTGAAAAGATCCACTGGTCGTTGGCTTTCACCACGGCATCTCCGAAGATGGTGTAGCGGCGGTCCATGATCCGGTTGTATCCTGGTGCCTGCATGAAGAATGTCTCTTGCGGCCTGTTGAGTTGCTTGAGGGCGATGCCTCCATGGAGGTAGATGTCATCTGTCGGGAAATAGGCGTAGTTGAGTCCGACCTGCACATCCATGTACGAGATGTTCGTTGCCAGGAAGTTCTCGCCGCTTTGTATCGAGTAGTCGAAGAATTTTCCGTTCCATTGGTTGTCGTAGGTGAATTTGGAGATATCGACCCGTTTGTTGACGAGGCCGATGCTGAAACCTGAGGATAGCAGTCCGGTGGCGCCGAGCATCTGGTGGTATGCGGCAGATCCGTAGATCTTGGTGGAGGCGAGGTTTCCGCTGCCGGCGACATCGCGGAGGATGGCACCGCCGACACCGACCCATCCTGTCGTGAAGCGGTCACGCAGTATTTGCGCATCCCCCCAGATGCTCATGGTCTTATACGGAACCGGGATGCTTGTCCACTGGCTTCGGTAGTTTGCGCCGATGCGGTAGTCTGATTCGGGGATGAATCCCGTATTGGCGGGATTGGTGGTGAGGGGCGAATTGAAGAACTGCGAGAAATGCAGGTTCTGCGCATGCGATGCGATCGTTCCCATCAGTAAATACAGAAGCATCATCCCGCTGGTGCGGCGTCTTTTATGATTTGTGCATGCTTTCATGTTCATACTTTCTTTTGCCTGTCATGAGGGCGTTATGGTCATCGCAACAATGTGATATCTCCTTTTTTCGTGACGCGTTCTCCGCTGTTGAACTCGACGTCCAGGATATAGCCGAATGCATCCATGGGTTGTATCCTTCCTTTGAAGATCCCATCCCATCCGATGGCGGGATCTGTCGACTGGAAAACCAGCTGTCCCCAACGGTTATAGATCCTGAAATTCATCTTCACGATGCCGAAGCCCCGTACAAACACCTTGTCGTTGACACCGTCTCCATTGGGGGTGAATGCATTCGGCACATCGAGTGCGGCCACCACAATCGACTGCACCGGCTGGCAGACCGTATCGGCGCAGTTGAGTGTGTTGATCGCTATGAGGCAGACAATATTTGTACCGGAAGTGGTGAACTGATGGGTAGGGTTTACAAGGGTCGACCCATTGCCGTCACCGAACGACCAGGTATAGCGGGAAGCGTCTATGGAGCCGTTGATGAAATTGGTGGGGGTGTTTTCGATGGATGGGAAGGGATTGTATGTGAATGCCGCGATGGGTCCCCCGACGGCATAGATCCTCTGCTGTATCGTGTCTGTCACGTTACAGGTGTTCGGATCACTGGCGATCATGGTGACGGTATATACGCCCGCTGTCGTGTATGTCTTTGCCGGCGGTGTGGATCCTGAGAAGGATGTGCCATCGCCAAAATCCCATCGGAACGTCTGTCCTCCGGTGGATTTGTTTTCGAACTGCACGGCGAACGGCACGCAGGCGGAGTCTTCGCTGGAGCTGAAATCAGCTGATAACGTGGGTGCCAGCCTGACCACGCGGGCGATGGAATCTGGCCCGTTGCAGTAGTTGGTATCGTTCAGGATGAGCTTTACTGTGTAAGAACCCATGGAGGCAAAGGTCTTGGTGACGGGACCCGACCCTGCCGTGACGCGGGCGGAGCCGTCGCCGAAATCCCATACGAAGGAGTTGGCGGCAAAAGGCTTTCCGGGAGGGGCGACCGTGAGGTTGTCGAATCGCATGGCCAGGCTCTCGCAGGGCGGTAGCTTCACCGGGTTGAAGTCGGGGATGGCCTTGTCGACACGCACCCTTACAAACCTGTAGGAAGTGTCTGTGGGAATGCATTTGGTATTGTCTGTTGCGACGAGCATCACGCGGTAGAGGCCTGCCGCCGTGTATATGTGGCTGGTATCCGCCTTGGTGGTGGTGATGCGCGGGGTGCCGTCCCCGAAATCCCAGATATACGACTGACCCATGGCGATCGTGTCGATGAAATCCACTTTCAGGGGTACGCAACCCGAGGTGTCATTGACGATCCCGTCGGTGGAGACTTGCAGTCCTGACTGGATACCGTCGAAATCAAAAGCGATCTTAATAGCACCGAGGTTGCACTCCCCGCTGCTGTTGGATCCCAGCGCGCCGTTGACAGGCGCCACTACACCCGGGGTGACGGGGAAAGGCACCGTGATGGGTGAAGTCGGGCAAACGGAATTTCCCCCGCAGTTGGCACAGACCGCCTGGTAGATGGCCCCCCTGCTGTCAAAGCGGGAAGTCCCGCCGTCGACATGGTCGCCTTCTCCGCCGGACTGGCCGGCAAAGGAACCGTAGAGCAGCTTTTGCACATTCTTCTCCAGTACGATGAAGTAAAAATCGCGGTTGTCGGTGACGGGCTTGATGGCATCCGGGGTGATCGGCATACCGGCGGGTCCGGAGGTCTTCAGATCGAAACAGCTGTTGCCGGAGCAGGGGTTGAGCTTTCCGCCCCATCCCGAGACATACACATTCTCACATCGATCCACCAGGAAAGCCACAGGGGAAATGTTGGGGATGGCGCTTGCCGAGCCATAAACCGTGGAGTATTCATATCCTGAGAGGTCGGCTCTGAGTTTGGAGATGAACTGTTTGGCACCGGGATTCGAATAGGCTGCATTGAGTACGGGCCAATTGCCGAGTGAGATGCCCATCACATAAGGATATCCGTTCTTATCGAACTGTATGCCATAGATGATATCGGTGGCAGGCGTTGCCAGGTAAGTGGATCGTATGAGGTTGGAGCCGTCGTTGCTGAGGACTGCGACGTATCCGTCTATCTGTCCCTGGTAGGCCGGCTGAATCACCCCTGTTTTGTTTCCCGGGAAATTGAGGCTGGAAGTCGCCCCGGCCACATAGATATCGCCTGTCACGGGATGCAGCTTGAGTACAAAGCCCGCGTCATCAGATGCACCGCCAAGATAGGTGCTAAAGAGGACCGTGTTCAAGTTGGGAGACATCTTGATGACGACCGCATCCTGGTTGCCGCCGCGTGTCGGCTGTACCGCGTTCAGTACCGGGAAGTTCGACGACTCGGTACTTGCGGCGATGTATACATTGTTTGCATCGTCAAGGATCACTTCACTGCGGGCGTTGTCGCCGTAGTTGTACAAGAGAGAGGTGCAGTTGGGCGGGGTGATCGACCCGTCGATATTGGCACCGTC
>CAJBPC010000347.1 GCA_903957405.1 uncultured bacterium
AATAAGCCGGTCACGAGCTGTCGCTTTTTAGGTGATTGCTACAAATATTAGCATGAAATTAAAGGAAAAATCCCGTTGAAGTCGAGTTTTGGACTAATTTTGCCGTAGAAAAAATCACATGAATCATAACCCCATCATCATTATTTTAGCCCCTCTCCTGCTGTTGGCAGCATGCCAATCGAGTCCGGTAAAAGAGCCGGTTTTCATTGAATCAAAAAATTTCAGGGTTGGGAAACTGGGACTTCAGAAAAGTACGGTGAACATGACGCTGGATTATTTCAACCCGAACGGGTTTGCTCTCACACTGGAGAATGCAGATCTCGAGGTGTATGTTGAAAATAAGTACGTGGGTAAAACGATCCTAAACGAGCGCATCAGCATTCCTGCGAAGGATACTTTTTCTATTCCCGTAAAGATCGATGTGGAGATGAAGAACCTCGTTTCAAACCTTATGATGGTCGGCCTGAACGAGGATGTTGAATTAAAATTGAAAGGAACCGCGCGCCTGAAAAAGGCAGGAATCGGGATTACGCTCCCGATTGATTATGCCGGAAGACATAAATTGAGGTAGTCGGGTTTCGGTTGGGCATAAAAAAGGCGTCTCATCGGACGCCTTTTTTCATTTAAACAGGTTCAGTTTTTTTTATGTCCGCCGTCTTCCTGACGCTTGCAGATCTTTGGAAGCATCTTGTAAGAGTCGGGATTAGCCTTCACATCATCGGCATCATAGCCTGCATTGGCAATAGCCGTCTTGATATTCTCCACATTGGTACGATCCGTGAAATATGTCACATTGACATATCGGCTTTTCGGATAGGCCATCACTTTCGCGATGCCATCTTCAAATTTCAGATAATCTTCGATCCTGATTTTACAGTCATCACACTGCATACCGGGTGTGGTGACCTTCACGGTAACGGGTTTCTTTTGCTGAGCGGAAACGGTGAGGGCCATTCCGAAAGCAAAAATGAACAACAAACTTTTTATTTTCATACCGGTTATTTGAGTTGAAATTATCCAATTCCGTTCCAATGTGCGGGATCCTGCCGCCAATTTAACAAAGTGTTTTGGATGGATGCATCTACGATCCCCTTTTCAATGGCAAGGTCGATCAGATTGTCGTAGCTGGTCAGGGATCGGTAACGCACATTTTTTTCGACAAAAGCCTGGTCTGCATGGCTGAATCCGTAGGTAAAAATCGACACCATCCCGACCACTTCCATGCCTTCCGCTCGGAGCACGTCAACGACCTGCAGGCTGCTTTTACCCGTGGAAATAAGGTCTTCCACGACCAGCACTTTTTGTTTTTCCGTGAAATACCCCTCAATTTGATTGCCCATACCGTGGTCTTTTGGCTTTGGTCGGACGTATATAAAAGGCAGTTTCAACTGATCGGCAGCCATTGCGCCCCATGCTATGCCCGCAGTTGCAACCCCAGCGAGCAGTTCCGCTTCTGGAAACTCCTGGAATATCACGTTGCAGAGTTCACTTTTAATAAAATCCCTGACATATGGGAAACCCAACACCCTGCGGTTGTCGCAATAAATCGGACTCTTCCACCCCGATGCCCAGGTGAATGGATGTTGGGGATTCAACCGCACTGCGTTAACTTGTAAAAGTTTTTCGGCTACCGCTTTTTCGTTTGTCATGCTGCAAAATTCAATTTCCTTGTCAACTTACTGAAATTTATTTATGTACTTGAAGATACATTTTGGAAACAAACCTGTTTTTCTTTGTGATGAACGTACCCCGGAGATAGAGGAAATCCTGCATCATCCCGATGCCGTATACCTTGACGAGTTATCTTCGCAGGGCATCAAATCAATGTTGCACGAGATCAAAAAGCCTGAGTTCCATGCAGGCATTTATCAGGATTCCAATCTCGAAAACCTGAAAAAGGCTTTTTGTAAACATTTCACCATCATACAAGCTGCCGGTGGGCTGGTCAAGAACAAGCGGAATGAATCGCTGTTCATATATCGAAGAGGACACTGGGATCTGCCCAAGGGAAAGCTCGATCCGGGAGAGACGCTAGCCGAATGTGCCTTGAGGGAAGTCAGGGAGGAGACCGCTATCCATGCCATAACCACCGGTCCATTGATCTGTGTTACATATCATACCTATGAAGAGTATGGAAAAAACATCCTGAAAGAGTCCTATTGGTATGCCATGAAGACCGAGGCTGATGAAATTCCGGTCCCGCAGACAGAGGAAGATATCACCGAGATTGCGTGGCTATCGGATGAAAAAATGGAGTCCATCCTCCCGTTGGCATATCCATCGATACGGGAAGTCATGGCAAGGGCTGGCATCAATTGACCTTATTCCGTTCCACTATGGCTACGGTAAGCCGGCTCACACAGGTCAGTTTGCCGGAATCATCTGTGATGCGAATGTCCCACACATGGGTGGTTCGCCCCAAATGAAGGGGTTTGCAGACAGCAGTCACGTATCCATCCCTGGCGGGTCGAACATGGTTTGCATTCACTTCCATGCCAAAGGCGATGAAAACATCGCTGTCTATCGCATAATGCGAAGCCACACTGCCTACGGTTTCTGCCAAAACCACAGATGCGCCTCCGTGTATGATGCCGTAAGGCTGCCTGGTACGTTCGTTCACGGGCATTCTGGCCACCAGTTCATCATCTCCAATGCGGATGAACTCGATACCCAGAAAGGTACCCATATGTTGTGTGGGAGGATTGTTCAGTCGATCGAGATAGGGTCTTTTATGCCAAATGGACATCAGTCGGTATTTTTCTCCTGTAAGATTCCCTTTTGTATCGTCCGGGTGACTGCGATCGGCAGG
>CAJBPC010000348.1 GCA_903957405.1 uncultured bacterium
AACCCCATCACGGGTGAACAGCATGAGATGATCAGGAATAACTTGATGATCTTCTTGGTTGACATCCTTAAAATTTTCATGAAAAATAATGCATCAGAGAAAATAGACGATCAGGATACATCATCATATATCAACAAATTGACAGAAGATCCCATCGTCCGTTCATACGGCGATGTCAAGGTTGACAATTTCACGGAATGGAAAACATCGAAACAAGATAAGCTTCGATGCATGGAATTGTCAAACATCCGCAGGGAGGAACAGATCACTGACAGTATGGAATGTACAGGATCGGGATCATTTCGCGTGCCATGACCGAGGTGAACGCATCCCTGCGACCGATTCCCTCAAAGGCTTGACATCAGCGATCTGATCTTAGTCATCAGGGCATCACTCACCGGCACAACGGGCAAACGGAAATGATTGCCGCAGATGCCCATTTCACTGAGGTAGGCTTTCAAGCCGGAAGGACTGCCTTCGGCGAATAATGTCTGGATGATCTCCATCAGCCGGTAATGCCCTTGTCGGGCGGCGGCAAAATCCCCGGCAAGGCACTGCCGCACCATATCGGAGAAAATTTTCGGGTATGCATTGGCGACCACGGAGATCACGCCTTGAGCGCCAAGTGCGATCATCGGCAGGGTGATGCCGTCGTCACCGCTTATGACAGAGAAATGCGCAGGCTTGTGGCGAATGATCTGCATGATCTGTTCGAAGTTTCCGGAAGCCTCCTTCGTGGCGATGATGTTCGGGCAGTGCTCCGCGATCCGCAAGGTCGTCTCCGCAGAAACATTCATCCCCGTGCGGCCTGGCACATTGTACATGATGACGGGCAGCGGACTTTCGCCTGCCACCGCTTCATAGTGACGAAAAAGACCTTCCTGGCTGGGTTTGTTGTAGTAAGGGCTGACAGACAGTACCGCCTGGTAGCCGTCAAGTTCAAAAGACACGAGATCCCTCAGCACACCCTTCGTATCGTTTCCGCCGATACCCGCCACCAGCGGCATACGCCCTACATTCACCTTTGCGACATGCGAAAACACCTGCTGTTTCTCGGCGTGATCGAGCGTAGCCGACTCGCCGGTGGTGCCCAACACCACCAGGTATTCCACCCCACCATCGTAGAGATGGCCGACAAGCGTCGATAATGCGTTGAAATCAATATCTCCTGACAGGGAAAATGGCGTGGCGATGGCCACACCGGTTCCCGTGAAATGATTTGTCGTCATGAAAAACCTGAAATGTGATTGTGATCGTTGGATGTCTACACTGCTTTCTCTTCCCAAAATCCCATCCGACTGAACTTCTCGATTCTTGCGTCGACGCGTTCCTGCGGATCCATCTTCTTGAGCTCCTCCAGCACTGGAAGGAGATGAGACTTGAGGATGGCTGCCGCTTCGCGATAGTCCCAATGGCTCCCTCCGAGGGGCTCCGGGATGATGCCGTCCACCAATCCGAATGACAACATATGCTCAGGCGTGAGCTTGAGTTCGTCCGCAGCCTTTTCTTTCATATCCCAACTCCTCCAAAGGATCGAACTGCAGCTTTCCGGAGAGATCACCGTGTACCAGGTGTTCTCCATCATGAATACCTTGTCGCCCACGCCAATGCCCATTGCACCGCCACTGGCGCCCTCTCCGATGATCACGCAGATGACGGGGACCTTGAGCGACATCATCTCCATGATGTTTCTGGCGATGGCCTCTCCCTGTCCGCGCTCCTCCGCTTCAATGCCCGGATACGCACCGGGAGTATCCACCAAGGTGATGACCGGCTTATTGAACTTCTCCGCAAGCTTCATGAGGCGAAGCGCTTTTCGGTAGCCTTCGGGATTGGCCATGCCGAAATTCCGCAACTGCCGCATCTTCGTATTGATGCCTTTTTGATGTCCGAGGATCATGACCGTCTGTTCGCCGAGTTGCGCGAAGCCCCCCACAATGGCCTTGTCATCCTTGAAATTCCGATCTCCATGCAGTTCCGTAAAGCTGCTGCACATCTTGTTGATATATGAAAGCGCATAGGGCCTGTCGGGATGACGGCTCAATTGCACCTTCTGCCAACTAGTGAGGTTCGCTGTGATATCCCGTTTCTTTTCGAGGACCTTCTCCTCCAACTGCCTGACGGAATCAGAGAGATCTATGTTGTTCTTCTCAGAAGCGATCTTTATCTGCTCGATCTGGTCGTACAGATCTTTGATCGGCTTTTCAAATTCGAGAAACTGCCGGTTTTTAAGTTCAGGCATACGGTCTTGTTTACACGGCATACATTGACGTGGGTGTAAAGGTAAGGGTTGAGAGAAAAATGAGATAATTTTTTGGATGAAATCGATAAATCCCTATCTTCGCAATCCCGAAACAAAAAGCGAGATGATGTGAAAACACCGAAACGCTTTTTGTCGAAAGGATCGGTAGTTCAGTTGGTTAGAATGCCGCCCTGTCACGGCGGAGGTCGCGGGTTCGAGTCCCGTCCGGTCCGCAAAAGCCCCTTGAAAATCAAGGGGCTTTTTCTTTCTCCCTTGTCCCCGAAAATGAGATTGATCCAAGATTTGACAG
>CAJBPC010000349.1 GCA_903957405.1 uncultured bacterium
CGACAACCAACCCATCACCTACTGGACCACCGCATTGGCCGGGGAGGTAGGTGAACTGTGCAATATGATCAAAAAAATCCAACGGGTGGAGAAAGGGGGTGTGGACGGCGGCAGCAGCTACAGCGCAAGAGACATCACACCCGAAATGCTGAAAGAAGAGATCGGAGGCATAGCGATCTACTTGGACCTGTTGGCCTCTCTGCTCGACATAAGCCTTGAAGACGCGATCGTCGAAACATTCAACAACAAGTCGGAGAAGATGGGCTTCCGACAGTTTACGCGCCTGAAAAAACCAGACGAACGAATGGAGGACTGATAATGAAACGCATCCTGTCCATTATCGATGATAACCGATGGGATCCTCAGTGCCCATGGAAATCCGAGTAGACGGTACCATGCCGCAATGAAAAAGGAGAAGTCTTTTACTGCTCATGCTTCAGCCTGCAGAATGATTGAATTTCCACTTTATGCTGCTGTCGAAAAAATGCGCTATGCGATGGATGGCATGCATGGCTGATCAGATCATCCGCCGGAACGATCGACTGCCGGTTCTTCCGCGGGCTTCTCCCGGACGGCGACGAGATCTTTATACTCGACCGTGATGGGTATGGCACCGAATTGCACAATGGCTTTTTTACCCCTCACTTCGGAGAGTATACCCACTTTGTTATTCTGCCGCATCAGCACTTTATCACCTGCGATGGCCGGTCGGCCCGTTTCCTCGAAGCGTGCGTCGAGCTTCTTTTTGACCTTCTCCGACACCTGTTTCTCCTTTTGGACGAATAGCAAGGCATGCAACTGTTTCATCAGCTCGCGCTTATCCTCCTGGTCCTGAGCCCTTCGCCAGTCGAACACCACCTGCTTCAGCTTTCGCTCCATATCCTTGAGATAGGACATCCGTTCGTCGTTGACGCGGTTCTGTTGTTTCAGCAGTTCCACCTCCTGATGGTGTTTCTCCCGATCCATAACCTTGACCATCTCCTTCCGGAGGGCTTCGTTGTCCTTCAGTAATTTTTGCAATTCCTTTTCCCGCTGTTCGATTTTTCGAAGGTCCTGCTCCGTCCGATTCAGCAGTTTATCGAGGGTGAAATGATTCTCGTCAACAAGTTCCCGTGCGCGCGCGATGAGTTTCGGGTCGAGGCCGATGCGTTCCGCGATGGAAAAAGTATAGGAGCTGCCGGGTTTCCCGATATTGAGTTTATAGAGGGGCAATAGTTTTTTCTCATCAAAGGCCATGGCTCCATTGACGATGCCGGGCGTTTTGTTGGCCATCACCTTCAGGTTCAGGTAATGGGTGGTGACGATGCCAAGGGCGTGCTTCCTGACGAGTTCTTCGAGGAACACTTCTGCGAACGCTCCTCCCAGGCTCGGATCGGAGCCACTTCCAAGCTCATCGATGAAAAACAGCGTGCGGCCATTGGCTTCCTCCATCAAGTGCTTCATGTTCTTGAGGTGCGAGCTGTAGGTACTGAGTTCAAACTCCAGGCTCTGCGTGTCACCGATATGGATCATCAGCTGTTTGAAGATGCCGAAACATGAATCCGGATGCACCGGCACCAACAGGCCGCTCTGGATCATCAGCTGTAGCAGGCCGGCCGTCTTCAGCGTGACCGTCTTCCCCCCCGCATTCGGACCGGATATGATCAGCACACGCTGCTTGTCGTTCAGGTGGAGGTTGACCGGCACCACCGGCTTCTGCGACTTCTGATTGTAGATCCACAGCAAAGGGTGGTATGCATTGATGAGCTCGATGCCGGACCTTTCCTTGAGTTGCGGGAGACTGGCATTCATGTCCAACGCCAGCCTCGACTTGGCCCTGATGAAATCGTATTCGCCGAGTATGTCGTGATATCCTTTCAGCAAAGGAGCATACGCCAACAAGTCTTGCGTGAGTTTGCGGAGGATGCGATTGACCTCACTCCGTTCATCGTTTTCCAGGGAATAGACGTCGTTGTTGAGCTCTATGGTTTCTTCAGGTTCAATGAAGGATGTCCGACGGGTATCGCTCTCCCCATGCAGGATTCCTTTTACCTGGCGTTTTTGTTCGGCATAGATGGCCACGACACGGCGGCCATTGAGGAATGACTCCTCTATGTCCGCCACATAGCCGGCTTTGTTGAGTTTCTGCAGGATCCTGTCAAACGACCGCCTCAGCTCAGTCCTTTTTCGGAAAAGACTGACCCGTATCCGCTCCAGTTCGGGGGATGCGTTGTCACGCACATGGCCATGTTCATCCATGACCAGATCGATCGACCCGATGATGTCTTTTTCGTAATACGTGTCGCGGATGACCGCATGGAGCGAAGGATAGGCGGTTTTCCTATCGGCTTCGAACCATCGAAAAATAAGCCGGATGCCTTCAGCAAGCTTCCGGATGTTCACAAAATCCTCCCCCCTCAACACCGCACCGGGAATACCCAGCAGCTTCAGCTCACGGGAGATGTTCAGCACATTATCGTTGGGGAAATGCTGGCCTGTCTGCTGCAGCAGCAGATAGGCATGACTTTGGGATAATTCAAGCTCGATGAATTCCTTTTTCGTATGGATGCGCAGATCGGCTGCCTTTTCCGCTGCATAAGCCGTACGGGTATGCTCGGTCAGCAAGGCTTTCACCTTGTCGAACTCCAACTGTACCGCTGCAGATTCGGGGAATAGTTTCATAAATGATCAGTCCAAGCCGGATTGTCGATCCTATCATCCGGTGATCCGGCCAACTCTTCAACAGAAATGGCCGGCAAAATGCAAAGGTATCGCTAAATAATTTTCCTTGAAGGCCTGCACCTGTATGGCTGAAAAGAAAGCTTTGACGATGTCCGAATCTTGTGTGAATTTTGATTAAAACCCATCACAAATGCTCATGGCAAGAACTTCAGTCCTACTTGCAACTTTCCTTTGCGTTGCGTTGTTCTCTTGTGCACAAAAGAAAGCTCCTTCGAAGTCAGCTTCCAACGCTAAAAAATCTACAACATCCATGCAAACAGACACCATTACTTTCGGATCAGGCTGCTTCTGGTGCACCGAGGCCATCTTCCAGCAGGTGGAAGGGGTGCAGAAAGTCATCAGCGGCTACAGTGGCGGACATGTCGTGAACCCCACCTACGAACAGATCTGCGAAAAAAACACCGGCCATGCCGAAGTATGCCAGTTGGTCTACGACCCGTCGAAAGTGTCAATCGACGAGTTGTTGGAAGTCTTCTGGGAGACCCATGACCCCACCACCCTCAATCGGCAGGGCAATGATGTGGGACCCCAGTACCGGAGTGTCGTGTTTTTCCATAACGAAGAACAGCGCAAAAAGGCGGAGTTCTTCAAATCCGAACTTAACAAAAGCGGGGCCTTCGCGAATCCCATTGTGACGGCCATCGAACCGTACACGAATTTCTACAAGGCAGAGAACTACCACCAGGACTATTACAACCGCAATAAGACAGAACCATATTGCTACTTCGTCATCCGAC
>CAJBPC010000350.1 GCA_903957405.1 uncultured bacterium
TGCTGCAAAAAGATACGTGGATGACGTAGCACATGAGGCTAAGAGCCGGCGACTGGCCGAAATCGTGGCTTTGCAGAACCGCTTGTCATTGGAAAGCAATAAGCTTGACCTAGGCCAGATCGTCACCGTTCTGATCGAAGGAGATTCAAAACGGAGTGACCAGGACTGGAGAGGCCGCAATTCACAGAACAAAGTGGTCGTCTTCCCAAAGACAGATGTACCCGGACTGCAAAAGGGTGACTATGTGGAAGTTCTGGTGAAAGACTGCTCTCAGGCCACATTGATCGGAAACGCAACAAAACAAAAACACCACCCCTAGGGCTATGGATATCCAGAATATCAAAAACAGGTTTGGCATCATAGGCAACTCCCTTACGCTGAACTACGCGCTGGAAGTGGCGGTGCAAGTGGCAAATACCGATCTTACGGTACTGATCTCCGGAGAGAGTGGCGTGGGAAAAGAAGTGTTCTCGCAGATCATCCACGCGCTTTCAGCCCGCAAGCACAACCCTTTCATTGCAGTGAACTGCGGCGCCATCCCCGAGGGCACGATAGACTCCGAGTTGTTCGGTCATGAAAAGGGATCTTTCACCGGTGCCGTCGACAGCCGTAAAGGGTATTTCGAAACGGTGAACGGGGGTACCCTGTTCATGGATGAGATCGCGGAAATGCCATTGGGCACGCAGGCCAGACTGCTGAGGGTGCTGGAAGCCGGTGAGTTCATCCGCGTGGGTTCTTCTAAAGTGCAGAAAACCGATGTCAGGGTGATCGGAGCCACCAACAAAGACCTCCTCATCGCCACACAGAACGGTAAATTCAGGGAGGATCTCTACTACCGGTTGAATACCGTTCCCATTCGGGTGCCATCGCTTCGTGAGCGAAAAGAGGACATCATCCTGCTGTTCCGGAAATTCGCAGTGGACTTCGCAGAAAAGTACAAGGCGGCACCGATACAGCTCGACGAAGAGGCCAGACAGCTCCTCGTCAATTATCCATGGCCGGGAAACGTCAGGGAACTCAAAAACATTGCAGAGCAGATATCCGTGCTGTCACAGGATAAAATGCTCTCGGCGAATGACATCAAACGATTTCTTCCTGAACACCGGGAAAACCGCCTACCCGCCCTCTCATCAAGAATGTCGGAATCACAGGACTTCATGAATGAGCGAGATATTCTCTACAAGCTCTTCTTCGACATGAAAAAGGACGTCACCGAGCTCAAGAAGATGTTCCTCGAGATCCTGAAAAACCCCTCGATGGCGACATCGATGTTATCCTCCAACGCGCTGCTGAATGAAATGAGTGGCGAACAGATGGATATAGACAATTCATCCGTTATGAAACAGATGATGCCGTCGCCACAGCAGCACATGCTGCTGCCGCAAAATATGATACAGGACCATGTGGAAGTGGAGGAATCCCTGAACATCATGGATATGGAAAAGGAACTCATCGAAAAAGCACTGAAGAAACACAAGGGGAAAAGAAAAGATGCCGCATCCGACCTCGGCATCAGTGAGCGGACGCTTTACCGGAAACTAAAAGAATACA
>CAJBPC010000351.1 GCA_903957405.1 uncultured bacterium
CGATCTATATCCCTTCTGTGCAAAAAAAACGAAGACCCTTCACGCCAATATAAACTGCATGAATTCAACTACGAATTCTTCAGCAGAACGATCCTGCTCCCGGAAAATGTGGACCCTGAAATGATCACTGCAAAATACGACAACGGACTGCTGCAGCTATACATCCCAAAGGGATTGGCTGGCATACATGCACGGGATAAGGTCATACCCGTCTATTGAGCTATGCTTGAGGAGAAGCATTCCTCGAATGGCAGATGCGAAGGGGTTCATGGCTTTGGCGGATGCCTCAACAAGCGCCATTCGCCCTCTACGATCAACGGCTCGAGGTTCGACAACCCGAATTCCAGAAGATCGTCTTGCTTGCAAAAGACAAGCTCATATTCATTCCTCATCGAATCGAATTTTTGATCATTTAAACGGGACACCCGACATGGTCGTTGGCCGACATTGAACCGACAAACCATTTCGTGAAACATGATATGTCGCCATCCGATAAATAACATATGATGACCTCCGAAGGCCGCTTGTTGAAACCCGACAAGAAGCAAAAGGAATGGAGGGAAATAAATGCGAAAGACGGGTCCTGAAATCAGATACCGCCTTGCCCTTAAGCAAGATGCATGCCGATCCTATTGGTGAAATACATATTTCGTGTACGCATGTACGTTATAAAATATGAATGCTGCCTTGACATCCTCATGGATATGCTCGTGGCGGACGCCATCCGCTCGAGCGGTAAAACCTTTACCATCGAATGAAAGGCAGACGGGAAAGACTGTGTTGAAAATAGTAAGGTGTTCGGTCCAACGTTTTCTCTGCATCATCAAAACCGGTCACCAACCAGATATCATCCATGTCGAAATGATCGACATCTGTGAAGCCCGAAAGAAAAGCGAATTGCTCATCAGAGTCGATCTCAAAAATGGAGCATACACATCCATCTCCAGATCGTTCCTGATTTTTTTATTCCTATGTTGAATATCATTCTATGCTTTCGTCTATCACACATCGACCATCCTGCCGGTCATCTTTTCAGCAATACCAAAAAGCCTCTCTTCAGCACAACGGGAAGATCCTGAAGTCCATACCGGATCCGTTCGCGTTCCGAACAAAGCACATAGTCGAACTCAGGTGAATATTCTTCAAATCTGTTTTGCGCGCGCGCGCGCCATAAGTCTGTCAACTCCTCCGGTATCTCATCCATTGACATCAGGCCGGTCGGTAAGGGGAACACATAGAGTACCTTCTTCTTCAACCAGCCACCATCCCGCATCGCACATGTCATGCTGTAGGCATATTTCCCATCATCCGCATACCAGGCATCAAGACCCATCTTCTTCGATGAAAAATATCGGGGAATGAAGTCGCGATTTTGAACGAATGAATGGAAGAGTCCGGCAACGACCATGATCGATGCAAGGACAAGGAGCAGTCGCCGCTCATAAAAACGGTGTAACTTCTTCAACATATCTTGTGCAAGCATGAAGCACAACAGAATGGCCAAAATGAGAAATGGCAAAATGAACCTCGGTGGCTGTAGGGTCATGCCGACGAATGCGTGCCACGGCAACAGCACCAGCAACAATGCGATCAGTGGCAGACGATAGCGGGAAAGCTGGACCCCCCTCCAGTACGCTAAAGTCAGCATCAGTCCAAGGATCGCATACAGCATCAGATTCAGGTTCTGATAGATCTTCAGTATGATTGTTCTAAGGATGGCACCTTTGGATATTGCCATTTTGATCTCTGAATCAAGGATGTCATTGGTCACTCCGACATGCGGCTTGACGTATTGCGTCTGTTCCGGTATGCTGACCATGGGCGCCCTGACATTGTTCACCTGCCATTTGTTCTTGACAATGACCGGGCCTGCGAATGCCAGGGGTAAGATAACGGCAAGCATTGCCCTTCGGTATCCCGCATATCGAAGGATCATGATGACGCAGACCATGATCGGAAGCGAGAGCTGAATCCAGCTCGTATACTTCACCGCACAGGAAAGGCTGTATGCGATCAAGATCATCCAGAGGTTGGCCGAAAGGGCTCCTGTCAAGACCAGGCTGATTGCAGTGAAAAGGATATAAACATTCAAGGCATCGATCTTTCCAGACCCGAAGAGGTACAATGTAGACTGTGGTATCAAAAGCATGGCCATGGTGAATGCAAGGGCGGCATGCTGCGACATCAGTCGGCTTGCCGTCAGATAAGCCAATCGGATCAGCAAAAGGCTGAATGCTGCATCGAGAAAAACAATCGCTGTCTGCCCCCCCAACCCGAACGCTTGTGCGAAAAGATATTCCCCAGCCATGGGCATCGTCGTATACCCCGTCAGGAACGAATTGAAACGAAGGCCGTTGTAATAGACCCATTCGGCACCGAACAAGTAGTAATTCAATCCGTCGACATTCATCGGTGGCGATAACAGCACGAAGAAATAAGGCACCAGCATGAGGGTGATCAGGATCAGTGCTGGCAGATATCTTCTGCCGATTGAGGGAAATGCCGGCCTATGGAAATAAAGAAACAGCAGAATGCATATGCCATGGATGCCGTTGAGGATATCGACTGTCACGGGGCCAGAAAAAACAAGGGAACAAGCCAGAAAGAGCATATGATTGATTGCCAGGCCGATGATGATGGCAACATCTCCGCCACTGGAAAGTGCGGGAATCCTCGACGTGAGCAACTTCCCCATCGAAAACAATGATGCCAGCATGAAAAACGCTGAAAAAAATCCGATGATGATCTCATTATCCTGCAAACCGTGTATCATTGTGTCTTGTTTCCTCGTTATATCAATACACCTAAAGATTATCATGCTTGACTTGAACCTCACCGTTGTCATCCCCACCTACAACCGACCGACCAGTCTTCGCAGATGCCTTGAATGCCTTGCCGCGCAGACTGCCGACAAAACAACCTGGGAAGTCGTTGTGGTGAATGACGGTGGCTCCGACAGCTCCACGACAGTGGAAAGCTTCAGCGACAAACTCCGGATCCGATATCTGCAGCAGCAGAATGCCGGCCCCGCCACGGCACGAAACAATGGCGTGGCTGCTGCGGAGGGTAATATGATCGCATTTCTTGATGACGACTGCCTTCCTATGCCTGAATGGATCGAAAAGATCCTGCAGGCTTCAGGTCCGGGACTCCTGCTCGGTGGAAAAGTCACAAATTCACTGCATGATGACCTTTACGCAGAAACCTGCCAGACGCTGATCGACTATTTGTACATCCGATTTCAACACTCGAACGACCTGTTCTTCACCTCCAACAACATGGTTATGTCAAAATCTGATTTCCAAAGCATCGGAGGATTCGATACGGGCTTCAGGACCTCCGCCGGCGAGGACCGTGAATTCTGCGTAAGGGCCGCAGAAAAAGGCATCCGCCTTGTCCATGTCCCCGCAATCCATATCGGTCACACACATGCCTTGTCGCTGACATCATTCGTTCGCCTACACTTCAAGTATGGACGTGCCACACACACATACCGCCAAGCCATCCGTCGGTTGGACATCAAAAAACGAACCGGCGGCGATAAAGGATTTTATTTCCAACTCCTGCTCTACCCTTTCAAGTCAGGACAGCCGAATGCATTCGCACAGATGACGCTTCTCGCCGTCAGCCAAGCCGCCACCATCTGCGGCAATCTCTTCGAACGATTCATAGCAGATGACAAAGGCTCCCGCTGACCTCATTTCGACTCCTCGTGGTAATCCTCTTCGGTATTGATGGTCCATATCTCTTCCTTCGATGCGACTCCGCGCTCGAGCAACTCAACTGCCTTGAAGGCACTCAGCATGGAATGATCCTGGTTGTTGTATTTGTGGAGCCCATTGCGGCCCATAGGATAAAGATTGATAACCGTTTCAAGATATTCGCGGATGCGATCGATCTCCGAATATATGCCCGTGTATGAGGGATAAGCCTTCGGACAACGAACGACTGTGCCGTCGACATATTGGGAAGCATCAAGCACGCCGATCTCTTCCAACTCCTGCAATGCCAATCCGATGAGCCGGTCATCCGTCATCTCCCATATTTCGTCGCCTTTGGTACAGAAATACTCCGCACCGATCCAGAATCCTTCTCCGGACACCATGAAAGGACTCCAGTTGTTGAACAACTGCAATCGACCGACTTGGACACCCTTGTCCTGTATGTAAATCCAGTTATCCAGTATGACGTTCCCGGCTTCCTTGTCGAACTTCAAGGCATGCAGCTTCAATCCGACTATGAGGAAGTCGCGGTACTCCAATCCGGCGGCCACTTCAGAGACCTTTGAAGGAACAACATCGCCCATCGCCCGCAGAAGGTGTCGCAGAGGCATCGTGGAGAACATCGCATCGCAGGTGATGGAATGCATCCCGGATTCGTCAGCGTATTCGATCTCCTGCACGACACCGTCAGAAACCCGCACTCCGACAACCCTTGTCTGCAAACGGATCTCCACGCCCATTTCACGGCAGGCGTCGGAGACCTTATCCCATAGCATACCGGGCCCTTTTGCAGGATAGAGGAACTTTTCAATCAGTGTGCGCGATGTGTTTTTTGAAGAGCGAGATCCAAGCCCAAGGATTTTCCGCATGCTCTGCCAGATGAGTTCCGGTACTTTGAGCGATTTCACCCGCTGTCGCCCCCATTCTGCACTGATCTCGGTACAGGGTTTACCCCAGACCTTCTTCGTATAATCCTTGAAGAACATTCTGTAGATCTCCCGACCGAATCGATTGATGTAAAAATCCTCCAAATTCTTTTCCGGATGTATGGGTGACACCCAGGATTTCAGCAGGTCGCGGATGATCCGCAGCGTTCGCTTCTTTCCGAGATTGACCACAAGATTCAAACTCAGCTTCAGGGGATAGTCGAACATCCGCTGCTTGAAGTATATGCGCGACAATCGAGGCCTTAACAGCATCGCATTGGCAGCATTTCTCCAAAGCAAGGTATCAATCGACTTTTTCCCATTGTGGTAATTGATCTCGTTGTCTGAATGGGTCGTATCGACAATAGGCAGGAAGTTCGCCCACCACTCCAGCACACGATCCGATTTCGAAAAAAATCTATGCCCGCCGATATCAATGAGGTTGCCCTTGTAATCGATCGTGCGGCTGATGCCTCCGATCTGCTTGTCCGCCTCCAATATCAAAATGTCGTAACGGCCGGTCTTCGCCAATTCATATGCGGCTGTAAGGCCTGCAGGTCCCGCCCCTACAATGACGATCTTCTTTTTATCCATTCATTAAATGCTTTTTTCACGCAAAAGATCGATCCGCCCGAGCAACCAACCCGAAATCGCGGAACAATAATACACTAAATGCAAGGAACACACAATGGGATATTGCACCACCGGGAAATGCCTGCCGATGAACCTGTAGAACCTTAACTGGATGAATAGAAACGATACTGCGCAGATCACCGCAGGCAGCAGCAGGTGCAGCCCCGTCAGAGATAAGAGACAGAAGCCGGCTGTCATTACCGCAAAAAGGGCGGACCACCGCTCCGACCACGAAGTGTTCAACCTGTTCTTAGCCCATTGCCCGTATCGGCCCAACAGGACGGTCCATGGCCTTGCACGCAACATGACATCCGTGCGCACCATGTTGAGGATCGTCCATCTTTTCTGATGCGTAGCCTGAATGTCGGGCCGGATACACACCACATATCCTTTTTCTGACAACCGATACCCAAGCTCTATGTCCTCCACGCTCGCGTGGGTGAAAGCCGGGTCGAAACCACCTGAATCAACATAAGCAGATTTTCTGACAACCCCAAGGGCTCCCCAGAAAACCCCCGAGATGCCGCCATGACGGTTATGATGATAATGATGCAAGAGATTCCGAAAACGAGATATCACATCTGGTGAGCCGGGCTTTGTGTCATACGCGCCCACAAGGCCGTCATCTCCGGTACATGCCAAAGAGGCCGCTGCTTTGCTGAGGGTATCCGAATGGAGAAGTACGTCGGAGTCCAGGAAAAAAAGCCAGTCGTGTTTTGCCAGACCTGCCCCGTGATGCCTGCAGGCAGCGGGCCCTCCCTTGGGATGGATAACAAACCGGAATCGGTCATCCTCGGAAAACAATGTGGACAATGATGGATGTTCCCAGCCATCCATCACGACGATCACCTCAAATGATCGATGGGCAGAGGAACAGATGCACGACAGCGTTTCATGGATGGTCGCGTCGCCTGACTTCACGGGTATGATGATGCTGAAGACCATATAAATGGTAAATCTATACAATAGTTTGTCCCAATCCTAAAATATATGGAGTACATCAAGATGTTAAAAAAAATCATACGACTTGGAAATTGCCCAAAAAAGTGAGGATAATTGTAGACATTGACACCCAAACCATTCACACTGGTTTAAAACTCTGGTCGCCAAAGGATCTGACGGCACACATATAAAAGCCCACAGACGCCTATCGGTCATTTCAACAAATCCCGCCGCATGGAGCGGCAGCGAGGCATTGTGGCATCGTGTTGCATGTATGGCCCTGAGTAAAGGCCCGTGCGTGATGACATCCGTGTTTCGGCATGAACGCTTACACAAAATGTCAATGCACTGACAAACCATAGGGAGACTCCCGGATATTGCCTTTTTTTATACCGTTGAAGATCTTTTCTGACATGACGATCACCGCATTATGATGGCTTACGATGTGAAGGTTGGTCTTCGCGGAAGATTTTTCAGATCCTCCCAAAATATGTAGATGATTTGCCTGTCGACGTGCTTGGTCGGCTCATCGAGGATGGCTGTCTGGAATGCCGAAAGTTCAACCCATTAGGTTGTGGCATCCGGTAACCTCATCCGCTGCATCGTTTTTTTCATCCGCCAATGCGATCAATGTCGGCGATCAGGCACCGAAGCATCATCGGATCTGCCTGAGTAACCCGCCTTATTTTTTCCAGATGACAAAAGTGATCGTTCCGCCGATCCCCAGGGATACGCCGACGGCCATCAGTCCGGCGCCAAGGTGGAATTCGGACTTCAGCCAGGCGAAAATCTCCGGGCTCACATATCCCCCGAGATTGCCGACGGAATTGATGAGGGCGATGCCGGCGGCCATGGCCGTACCGGAAAGCATCGCGGTGGGGATGGACCAGAAAGCAGATACCACGCTCATCACGGCAGTCGTTCCCACGGAGAGTGAGATCATTGCCAGCACAGGGATGTCGCGGAACACCCCGCTTAGGATGAACGCCAGGGCGCCGATCCATGCGGCCAATGAAATATGCCAGCGGCGCTCCCCTGTCCGGTCTGAATGCAGGCCAAACCACACCATGCCCGCGGCGGCACATGACCAAGGGATTGCGGCAAAAAGCCCGATCTCAAACCGGTCCGTGGTAATGGTGCTTTCGATGATCTGCGGAAGCCAGAATGACACGCCGTAGAGGCCGATGGTGAAGCAGAAATAGATCAGGCAACAGATCCAGACCAATGGAGAGCGAAATGCATCGACAGCGCCATCGCTGCCCGACCCTATTTTCTGTTTTCGTGCTTCGTCGGCTTCAAGCCGTTCAAGCAACTGACTTTTTTCTTCGGAATCCAACCACGAAGCCTTTGCCGGGCCATCGCTGAGCAGAAACGGGATCGACAACCCCACGATTATGCTGGGTATGCCTTCGATGATAAACAACCATTGCCAGGGCTTTGCAAAGCCCCAGCCTTCCGCATACTCCAGTATCCAACCGGATAAAGGGGATCCCAACACGCCTGCAAAAGCGACCGCGGTCATGAACACGGCAACGATGCGTGCCCTGTAATCCGAAGGAAACCAATAAGTCAGGTAGAGGATGACGCCCGGGAAGAATCCCGCCTCGGCAGCGCCGAGTAGGAAGCGCAGCAGATAGAAGGAAAATGGATCCGAACTCAAAGCGCAGAGGGAAGAGATGACTCCCCAGCTGATCATGATCCTTGTGATCCAAATGCGGGCACCGATCCGGTGCAGCATGATATTTCCGGGCACTTCGAATAAAAGATATCCCATGAAGAAGATACCCGCCCCGGTGGCAAAGACGACATCGGAGAACCACAACTCCTCCTTCATGCCGAGCTTGGCAAATCCCACATTCACCCGGTCCAGGTAGGCCAAGATATAGCATCCGAAAAGTAGAGGCAGCAACCTCCATCCGACCTTTACGTACAATTTTTCAGCCTTCTGTGATGTATCCAACCCAACAAATTTCATGTACGGTGAAAGCCCCGAAAGTTCACAAAACCCCTCTCAACTTTAACCTGTAGCAAGGAACCAATCACCAGACATTCCGCGGGCATTTCTCAGATGCGCTGCTGCCGATCATGAATCCTACCAATATCTCGTGCGTACCTTTTGTAAAGGCATTCAGGCTGGAGATTGTCTGATCATAGGCATATCCGATATTTAAACGACTGGAGATGTTCACACCGGCCATCCCTGCAAAGCCGTCATCGTGGCGATAGGAGGCACCCAGCCACATCAGGTCGCGGTAAGAAAGCTTCACATTCCCTTCGACCTGCGGCGGGATGGACGTGATAGATTTCACCATGACGGAAGGCACCAGGTTGAAGTCCTCGCCCACCAGCACCCTGAAACCTGCCGTAGCAAAGAAATGCGGGACCAGCTTCCCCTGTATCGTGCTCAACTGGTTCTCCGAAAACCGGATATTCTCCGGTATCACCTGCTGCACCGACAGTCCGGCAAAGAAACCGGAGGAGTACAGATAGATGCCGGCGCTGAGGTCGGGCTTGAAACGGTTCAGGACTGCGCTGCC
>CAJBPC010000352.1 GCA_903957405.1 uncultured bacterium
CGTGACCCTCGACATCTTATTTCGCATGCCACCCCTTAGACACCGAGCCATTTAGGTTTCAAGGACAAATCCTAGAACCAAAGCATGCGATCGGATCAACCGCCGAACTGATGAAAGCCTCAGAGATGCAGGACGATCAATGCCATTTTCAATCAACATGGACGAATTCCCGGTTTCCAGTGCATCACCCCTGCAATGCGGCCGCACCACTGACGATCTCTGAAAGCTCGGTGGTAATGGCGGCCTGACGGGCGCTGTTGTACGTGACCTTGAGTGATTTCAATAGTTCGTTCGCGTTTTCAGATGCCTTGTCCATCGCCATCATGCGGGCGCCATGCTCGGATGCATTGGCATCCAACACCGCCTTGTACAGCTGGGTGTTCAAGATTTTCGGCATGAGCTCGGCTATGAGCAGGTCTTGCGACGGCTCAAAAATGAAATCAGACTTCCTATTTCCGGCACCTTCTACGGGAGCCGACCTTGGGACCGGCAGAAAGCGCTCGACCGTATACCGCTGGGTTCCCGCATTCCTGAATTCACTGTAGACCAACTCCACCGCGTCGAATTGCTTTTGCCTGAAAGCTTCTACGGCAGCTTGTGCACAATCCTGCACTTTTGCGAAGGAAAGCTGGAGAAAGGTATCCTTGTAATCGGTATTGACCGTATACCCGCGTTTCTGAAAGAACTCAGCACCCTTCTTGCCGATGCACCATAAGCTTACATGACCCTTGCGATGCTGTTCAGGGTACTTGCTTTCGATGGTGCTGATGGCAAGCTTCTGGATGTTGGCGTTGTATGCCCCGCAGAGACCGCGGTCGCTGGTGATCACGATGATCAAAACCTTTTCCACCGGACGGTCCTCCGCCAGGCTCATCCCTTCTCCACCGCCCTCGACGCTGCTGACGATGTTGCTGAGCAATTCCTGCAGCTTGCGTGCATATGGACGCATCTGTACGATGGAATCCTGGGCACGCCTCAACTTGGCGGCACTCACCATTTTCATCGCCTTGGTGATCTGCTGGGTCGACTGCACCGACTTGATCCTGTTCCTGACTTCCTTTAACTGACCGGCCATGTGTTATAACGGAATTGGGAGATGAGCATTTGATTTCCAAAAAAACATGTTCAGAATGTCCAGGCTGCCACGTGGCCGCATGCTGGAAATTCAGGATGCAAAGATAGTCAAAAAAGGGAATTGAAAAGCCCTACTGCAGGATCCTCCATCAACCATGGTACATAGAGATGTGCCGGACTTTTTTCAGTGAATCCATACTTTTACGCCATTCGTTCACCCAGCTTTCCTTGGGGGAAAAAGCCATATCACACTTATTTTCCGCCTTTACGCGATAATTCGTTCCATATGGCCGATTCCGGGGATGACAAGAACCAAGGTATTCCATGAAATTAATCATTTGTCCACTGCTGCTCCTTTTCGCATGCATTCTGCCACCGTCGGGAGCAGATTGCCAGGATATGGCTGCAATCGATTCGTTTTTCCTGAAAAGTCCACTCGCGATCCGAACCGAAGTCAACGGACAAACCATCTCCAATGATTTTCCCTTGTACAACAGGGTCGTCCTCCATAATACCGGAAGACCGATGGCGGGCATAAACCTGGAAGATCGCGTCGTACCGGGAGACATGGATTACTACGGGGGGATTTTCAGGGAGGGCATCTCCACAAACCAGGTCGTTTTCAAAAAGAGCCTTGACATGACCCTGGCAGATTTCCAAAAACCCGTTAAAATCCAATCCACCGATTTCGAAAAGCAAGCCCTTTTCAACTGGGCCCGGTTCGAGCAAACAGCGTTTTTCTCCAGGGTCTCATTCCTTTCGGGAACACAGTTCCTGAGGGTGGCATTTGACTCTTCCGCAATCCTCAACTTCTGCCGGTTTGACGATAACGCATTCTTTTACGGGAGCACTTTCAAAGGCCATTGCTCCTTCAACGACACCAAATTCAACAGGGATGCGGTCTTCTCTTTCTGCAATTTCAACAACACCCTGAAATACAACCGATCGGCTTTCCATAGCATTGCCCGATTCAACAACTCTGAATTCCATCAGGGTGGCGACTTCACGAACGCATCTTTCGACTCCCTCGCTGATTTCTCCAATTCGACCGTCACCGGAAAACTTGACTTTACAGGTGCGGATCCACCCAAATACATGGACATGTCCGGCATGCAGGAAATTGATGGGACCATCGATCTGATGCGTGTCAAGTCAGGCCTCAATTATGAAGTATGCAGGATCAACCTGCTCTACTCCGATATCTCCAAATTCCATTTGACATACGGACAGTTCAGGCTGTACTTCCCGCCGGGCACCGATTACAACGACAAAGTGGATGTCTACGAAGACCTTCTGGAGAATTTCAAGGCCAGGGAGCTGGATGACAGCTACCAGGCACTCGACATAGAGTTCTCACAGTTCAAATACAAAGAAAAAAGACAGTCGGCGGCAAATCTGGTGCATAAATTCTGGTGGAATTATGGTTACGACAAGAACATGATCTTCGTTTGGATATTTCGGATCCTGCTGTTTTTCACCGCGATCAACACGTTTTTCATCCGCAAACTGATCACGGCGATCACCGAACTGCCTTTCCTCAGCAAAAAGACTGTGGAAAAGCACCACCTGCACCATCCGATCATCGCCTATTTCCTGAATTTCCCGGGCACCCTTTTATACACTTTCATACTGCTCGTCAGCGGATCCTCAGGCCTTAGCATCATAAAAGATCACTCCAAAATACCCAATGTGGTATGGATGCTCTATATGATCATCCTGAGCCTGGTCGGACTGAGCATATCCATTTTCATTTTCAACTACATCATCAACTGATACCGGCATGTTCCGTAAAATCGACCACCTCACCATCTATGCCCTTGTGCTGACCATCCTGTCATTCCTGTTCATATTCTATTTCCATGGCAGTAAGGCGAATTCGCTGGAGGAGGAGCGCAGGATACTTGATCAGAAAGTAGAGGCGAAAGAATTGGGGTATACCCTGGCCATGGCATCCGACTACCTCACGGCTGAAGTCAGGAAGTTCACCATCACGCTCAATCCGATACACCTGCGGAACTACTGGCGGGAAGTGAATGTGGTGAAGCGGCGCGAATCGGTCATCAAACGCATGGAACACCTGAAGGCTCCGAAAGAAGAGTTCGAACTGCTCAACCAGGCAAAGAACAACTCCGACGCACTGGTCAACACGGAGATCCTCGCACAACGCCTCATATTGGAAGTATACGATGTGCCCGAAGCACAGATGGAGCCGCAGATCAGAGACTACCAACTCACGCAGGAAGACAAAGAGCTGAACCCGAACCAAAAAGTGAACAAGGCAAGGGAGATCCTATACAACGCCCAATACGACGGGGACAAGGAACTCATCATGGCACCGATCCGAAAATTCCAGCGATCCATGGAAGACAGGATCAACGCGGAGATGGAAACCACCCGGGAAAGAACTGACCGGTTCAATATGCTCTCAAGCTTCTGGATGTTCCTGCTCACATTCCTCATATTCATTTTCGTGTACAACGTCATTCAACGCATCGGCACACCGTTGAAAGACATGGAGGCGCAATTGAAAGACAATGTCCGGAAAGTGGAAGTGTCGAAAAACTCCGTTGCGGCGATAACGAACATCACCGCCATGATCAATAAGAGGCGCGAAGATCAGGAAGCTCCCGATGTCACTGCATGATGAAAATGCATATCTTGAAGACTCGTTCATGAAGCCACTGTACCTGACAACACTGATCGCGATGTCGTTCCTGAAGGATCTTTCAGGACAGGTGATCAATATTGAAAACCGAAGGCTGCACACCGATTCCGTAAGGCTTGCAGGTAACCTGAACATAGCCTTCCTGCTGAACAGCACGAATGGCAAGAACATCGCCACATTCAGGGGCAACGGCATACTGCAGTTCAAAAGCAAGGACTACGATCATCTCTGGCTTTTGACCGCGAACTATGATCTTGCCAAGGCAGAGAAACAGGATTTCGTGAATTCATTTTATATCCATGGGAGATATAACTATAAGCTCACCAAATGGCTGAGGTGGGAGGCTTACATACAGCATCAGAGAAACGAACCACTGGGGATCGCCTCCAGAAAGATCGTCGGTACGGGGCCACGCTTCAAAGTGCGGATCGGCAAGGACGCCGATATTTACATCGCCAGCGCATACA
>CAJBPC010000353.1 GCA_903957405.1 uncultured bacterium
ACCTCTCCATGGGCGGACACCTCACGCATGGCAGTCCGGCCAACTTCACCGGCAAATACTACCAGGCTTTCCACTACGGCGTCGACAGGGAAAGCGGACTCGTAGACTATGACCAACTGGAACGCATCGCCCGGACCGAAAAACCGAAAATGATCATATGCGGTGCTTCCGCTTACAGCCGCGACTGGGACTATGCTCGGATCCGTGCCGTAGCCGACGAAGTGGGCGCATTGGTGCTGGCAGACATCGCACATCCTGCCGGACTGATCGCCAAAGGACTCCTCAACGATCCCTTCGACCACTGCCATATCGTTACCTCCACCACACACAAAACCCTCCGTGGCCCAAGAGGTGGTGTGATCATGCTGCGCCACGATTTCGATAACCCCTTCGGCATAAAAGACCCCAAAGGAAACACCCGCTCCATGAGCGCACTCCTCGATCTCGCCGTTTTCCCGGGAATGCAGGGCGGTCCTCTCGAACACATCATTGCCGCAAAAGCCGTCGCCTTCGGTGAGATCCTCACCGACGAATTCTCAGACTACCAACTACAGGTCCGCAAGAACGCACAAGCCATGGCAAAGGCATTCGTTTCGAAAGGCTATCACCTCATCAGCGGAGGAACCGACAACCACCTCATGCTCATCGACCTGCGCAATAAAAATATCACAGGTAAAAAAGCTCAGGAAGTCCTTGACAAAGCACATATCACCCTCAACAAGAATTCCGTGCCGTTCGACGATAAGAGCCCCTTCGTCACCTCCGGCATTCGCGTGGGTGTGCCCGCCATCACCACCAGAGGACTCAAGGAACCCGAGATGGAATCGATCGTTTCGCTGATCGACAGGGTGATCGCAGAACCCGATAACAACGAACTGATCCTGTCGATAAAACAGGATGTCAACACCATGATGGAACGATATCCACTCTACCCCGAATTGTAATGCCCGCTCATATACAAACCGAACACCCATGATTCAACGCATTCAAACGATCTGGCTCCTCCTCGCAGGGGTTTCAGGCGCACTCATGTATAAACTCCCACTTTGGAATTATACCCTCGAAAACCAGCCCAAAAAGGCCTACTACGCCCCTGAAAGCCTCCTGCTGTTCATCCTCATCGTCGTCGCAGCGCTTCTCGCATTTGCAACAGTATTCCTGTTCCGAAACAGAAGCCTCCAGAAAAGCCTATGCCTGCTGGGGACACTGCTGTCCGTCACCATCCTCATACTTGAATTCTTTCGCGTCGAGGATATGAAGAAATCCCTCATGCCCGTCGCCAACATATGGCAGCCGGGTGCCCTCATGCCGGTGCTCATGATCATCCTGTTCATGCTCGCGCACGGAGCCATACGCAGGGATGAAAAACTCATAAAGAGTTTGGACAGGCTGAGATAGCACTGCGTGTGCATCCATAGTCCGGATGAACCTTAACGCATCGCCGGACCTATACCGGATGCCGCCAACTAGTGTAGAAACTTCCCCGTGGGGGAGCCTGCACAGTCTTTCAATGCCGCAGGCAATCCCTCATACACCAACATGCCGCCCGCATCCCCCGCCTCCGGCCCGAGTTCAATGACCCAGTCGGCACAACGGATCACATCCAGATTGTGCTCGATCACAATCACGGAATGCCCCTGATCGATGAGGGCATTCATCGATGCGAGCAGTTTACTGATATCATGGAAATGAAGTCCGGTGGTGGGTTCATCAAAAATGAACAGGATCTTTTCCTGAGACCTACCCTTTCCAAGGAATGACGCAAGCTTCACGCGTTGCGCCTCCCCACCCGACAGTGTATCGCTGGACTGCCCCAATTTGACGTATCCCAGCCCGACATCGCTCAGTGGCTTCAGCTTTTTGGCGATGTCCGGTTCCTCCTTGAAAAACGCGATAGCGTCTTCCACCGACATCTCCAGCAGTTCGTAGATGTTCTTCTCCCGAAACCTTACCTCCAGTACTTCCTCCTTGAACCGCTGCCCATTGCAGACATCGCAGGTGAGGTGCACATCCGCAAGGAACTGCATCTCCACGACCTGTTCTCCTTCACCCTTGCAGGCATCACACCGGCCACCATCCACATTGAAAGAGAAATGCTTGGGCATGTAGCCCCGGATCTTACTCAATGGCAGCTTGGAATACAGGTCCCGCACCTCATCCCATGCCTTCACATAGGTCACAGGGTTGCTTCTGGACGACTTCCCAATGGGATTCTGATCAACCATCTCCACAAGCGCAAAGGCCTCCAGATCGCCTGTAATGGCCTTATGGACCCCTACCCTATCGGATACGCCCGTCTTGATCTTCATGAGTGCCGGATGCAATACCTGCTTGACGAGTGTGGTCTTCCCGCTCCCACTAACCCCGCAGATCACGCA
The DNA here is from genome assembly GCA_903957405.1 of uncultured bacterium. GTDB lineage: Bacteria > Bacteroidota > Bacteroidia > Chitinophagales > Chitinophagaceae > Pollutibacter. Next base: position 2,379 of record CAJBPC010000353.1, read on the forward strand.
AAGCGTCTGCAGTGGTATGCGGACATCGATATTGCGGAGGTTGTTCTGCCGGACCCCTTCCAGCAGGATCGACCTCGTCCACTTCCGTGGTGATGCGGGCGCATCGATGGTGAGCTCTCCGCGCAGGTATTTGGCAGTAAGACTCTCCGGGTGTTTCAGGATGGCAGCATAGTTCCCTGCCGCGACCACCTCCCCGCCAAGGTGACTTGCCAAAGGCCCCATGTCGATGATATGGTCCGCTTCACGCATCATCTGCTCATCGTGCTCCACCACCACGACCGTATTGTCAAGGTCCCTAAGATTCTTGAGCACGCCGATCAGTCGATGCGTGTCGCGCGGATGCAGGCCGATGGATGGCTCATCAAGGATGTACAGGGAATTGGTCAGGTTGCTGCCGAGGCTCCTGGTGAGCTGGATGCGCTGGCTCTCCCCGCCGCTCAGGCTGTTGGCCAGACGGCTGGGCATAAGATATCCCAATCCGACATCCAGCAAGGTCCGCAGGCGCTGCCTGATTTCGAGGAGGATACGCCGGGATACTTGTTCCTCGAAAGAATTGAGCGACAACGACCCGAACCATTCGTCCAGATCGCAGACCTGCATGGCACAAAGCTCACCAATATGCATCCCGCCCACCTGTACATGCAATGCCTCCTTTCGCAGGCGATAGCCTCCACAGGCGGTACAGGTCGTCCGGCCGCGATACCTGGATAAAAGCACACGGTATTGCACTTTGTACAGGTTCTGCTCGACTTCCCTGAAGAAAGCCGATATCCCTTCGACATGTCCTTTGCCATTCCAAAGTTGATCGAGCTGCTCCGCTGTCAGATCCATCACAGGCCGGTGTATCGGGAAATCGAATTGCTTCGCTCCGCGTATGAACTGCTCCTTCCATTGACCAAGCTTCTCCCCCTTCCAGGGCGCCACTGCTCCCTCATACACACTCAACCTTGCATCAGGAATGACCAGCTCGGGATCAATGCCCAGCACCTGTGAGAAACCCTCACAGACCGGACAGGCACCGAACGGATTGTTGAAAGAGAACAGATTCGGCACGGGCTCCTCGAAGCGTATCCCGTCGAGTTCGAAACGATTGGAGAAATGGAACATGTCCGCTTCGTTTCGCTCTATGTACAACTCCCCGTCACCCTCGTAAAAAGCAGTACTCACGGAGTCGGCTATGCGATGTTTGTCATCCTCGTCGAAATCCTTCACCACCAGCCGGTCGACGAGCACATATGTATCCCGCGACGGCCGCCATTCCGGCATGGCCTGCAGGTCCTCGATGCGCGCGACACCCTTGGCATGCATGTCGTAGATCCTTGAAAAACCCTTCTGTAAGAGGATGTTCAACTCTTCCATGGCATCCCTTCCCTTTCCGGTCAGGAATGGCACCAACAGATATATCCGGTCACCCGTCGCGTATCCACAGATCGCACGGACGACATCCTGCACATCGTCCTTGCGGACCTCACGGCCCGAAACCGGGGATATGGTCCTGCCAATGCGCGCATACAACAGCCGCATATAGTCATAGAGCTCCGTCATGCTGCCGACCGTCGAACGGGGCGTACGGGTGATGACCTTCTGCTCGATGGCGATGGCCGGACAAAGACCATGGATATGATCGACATCGGGCTTGTTCATCCGCATCAGAAACTGCCTCGCGTATGCGCTCAGACTCTCCGCATACCTCCTTTGACCCTCCGCATACAAGGTGTCGATGGTCAATGAGGATTTTCCCGATCCGGAAACACCCGTGACGACGATGAGGTTCTTCCTAGGTATTTTTACGCTGACGTTGCGCAGGTTATGCACCCTTGCTCCTTGTATCAAAATATCTCCGCCACCTGTGGGGGACGCATCAATGACCTTCTTACTCTTGCCTGTAGGGACTTTTGCCATTTCAGTTTGTCAGATTAGGAAACGTGAAGTTACGCATGTTCGGTAACGTGCTTTTACTATGCCCTGAAAGTACAGTAACGATGCGGGTTTCAGGCTTTTTGGAATGTGCAAAAAAGGATGAAAAAATATATCAAAAAAAAAATCAAAGATTCGTTTTAACATATATTTTCGTCATCCAATATCCGGAAAACAAATCAGTTAACCTACTAAACCTCATCGATCATGACTTCTGTTTGTCCAACGGATATTGGTACGCTTTTAATCCAAAACCGATCTAAAACCACAGAAGCAATGCGTTCTCTCACGGCCCTTACCGACCAGCAACTGATCCACCTTTTCATGGACGGGGATGCAGAAGCCCTTGAAACGATCTTCACACGGCACAAGGATAAAATATTCACCTCCATAGTGCTCCTGGTGAAAGACAAATACCTTGCCGAAGACATCTTCCAGGACGTGTTCATTAGGGTGATCGACACCGTTAGGAACGGTCGATATACCGAAGAAGGCAAATTCCTCCCGTGGGCGATGCGCATAGCGCACAACCTCTGTGTGGATCATTTCCGTAAAGTCAAGAGGGCTCCCACCGTCAGAAGCGGTGAAGACCACGACATATTCGAAGTGCTCAATCTTTCCGAGGATGGCATCGACCAGAAAGTCATGCAACGACAGAGCCACGAAAGGATACGCCGGATGCTCGACATGCTGCCGACCGACCAGCGGGAGGTCATCGTACTCCGCCACTACGCAGAACTGAG
>CAJBPC010000354.1 GCA_903957405.1 uncultured bacterium
ACTGGGCGCGACCCTGATCTGTGACGACAACGGGTACCGGTATTCAGAACCGGGATTTAAGTATTTCAGAAACCAAGTGCGTGAGGAAGACCGCGAACTCCTTGAAGTAGCCTACAATGCCGTCCATGCCCTGGTCGGTAACCACTGGGCCGAGATGTTTCAAAAACTCGCTATGCGGATACTCACAGACAGCCTCACGGCAGAACCGACTCCATTCGATGATCGAATCTTTTTAACGACAGACATAGTACCCATACAAAAAACGGTATGTACAGATTTACTGATGCACGCCGTTCGCGAAAAATGGGCGCTTCGCATGGAGTACCTCGATGACTCCGGAAATTTCATGGTACTTCACGTGAGTCCATATATGCTGCATGCAAGGCATGATGGCTGGTTTCTGGTGTGTACAGACAGTGCACAGATGGAATGGGGCGGGCAGATAAAGTTGTTGGAGGTTTCGAGGATCATGAATGCGGTTGCAAGCAACCGTACCTTCCGAAACGACCCCGATTTCATCCCAATGTCAAATATCAGATCTTTTCATCAGACCACATCAGCGGAAAACAGGCTGGTGCAGATGGACTACATGTCGCATCCGCGCTTGATTGACCACTGCGCCTGACGCATCCGAATCACAAACCCATGCATCGACTGCTGCGAAAAAAACAGATGCTGCGTGTGGCACCCAATATATCTAAGAAGGCGCTGCATCCTCCGCGCAACCATTCTTAATCCAGCCATCAGGGTATGCTACTAACGGTGTCGTACATACGCATTTCACCGATGCCATATGGATCCATCAAATACATGTGATTAAAATCGCTTGAACAGGCTTTCCCGAATGGATCACAGCTTGTACATATCGAACTCCCGGATGCCTTCCTGCTTCCGCCAAAAATATGTCCGTGCATCCAGGTGTGCTTTCACAGTTTTACGAAAAGGGATCGCGTGCAAGACGAGTTCCGGCATATAAGGGTCGCTGGACTGGATGGTGATGTTCGACAAGCCGACCAATCGAAAAATAAAAGGCTCATCTATTTTGATGGATTTGATTCTCGCGTATTGGATCTCTCGTCTCTCCACAGAAAAAATCCCCTTCCGTTCTACGATGGTCCGTTCGTTGAATTCATACTTCCAGCAATAGATCTCCAAGACCCTTAACAGCGAGAAAATAAATATGTATGGAAATTCAACGAAGGACAAGGCGATCGCCAATATGGTAATCGGAGCAGCCAGCCAGTATGAAGGCTTCAAAATGAATTCGTTCTTATCACTATAAGTCATGAGATATCAAGTTGATATAAATATAAACGATTTTTGGAAGATGCATACCTGATCCGCCTTTTTGATGCATTCTGCCGTGCAAAGCCTGACCACTGCCGGTATGGCGAAAGAATACCATGTTCTGAAATCAACGCTTGCATGGATCAAACGCGGTACCAGCGGATGTGCATCAATGTAAACCCTTCCTTATAAGCATTCCTATCTCCGGCCCGAAGCTGCCCTTGTTGCGGAATTCTGTCCGAGAATCTCGGTTCAGGATGATCTTATCAAATTGATTCAAGGATGTCAGATTGCCTGATATCCGATTCCGGATGGCGTTGGCAACCTGTCGATTTTTCAATTGTTTTGCCAGATACAGGATATTGTCTTCCCATGTCGCACGCTGGGGGTCATGCTCCAGGCGCTTTAAATGGTATTCATGGACATACTCGCTGATGAAGCAATCGACTTTGAGCTCCTCAAAGAGATGACTATAATAAAGGCTTGGAATGACCCGATCGTTCCAAATACCCATGCCGGACATGATCCCATCGCAAGTCGAAAATAGGTATCTGACCTCTGTCCCTTCATCAAGGAATAATCTTAGCAGATCTTCGTTCAATCGTTCAAAGATCTCGACGATCCAAAGTACCCTCCCCATCAATTCTACCCGACTGATGAAAAGCGAGCCCCTCACAGAGCCTGCATCCACCCTGTACCATGACGCCGTCAAATGAGTTCGCAGATCGGTATTCTTCCAGCAGACGGGATCGAAATGAAATGAATCACATCGGATGATCACATCAGGCCCATCATCGGCCAGATAGGGGTTCCACATCCGGTTGACATACAAAATGGGACTTTCGTCCGCTCCGCAACTTGGGTGAAAGAGGATCTTCTTCGGCGTAGAGATGAACTTTTTGAACTCAGTCTCCACCTCTTTCCAATTGTTATGCTTTGTGGGTAGATATTCCTTCATCAGACGGTTGTACAGATTCCTCATGTCAATGTATTTTTTCTATTAAGGTGACCATAAATCTTCCAGACAACGTATAGGGATCATCAGAAAGCTCCGTCCCGAAACCGCCCTGCATAACCTTCTCTCTGATCAATGGGATGATCTGCATCCTTTGTTTTCCGGCATATTCATCAACCCATTTTGCAAATGCAAGGAATTCATCAACGATGCC
>CAJBPC010000355.1 GCA_903957405.1 uncultured bacterium
AAAGGCAGTCTGAGCGCAAAAAGCAGGCTTGCCGAATTGGATAAATCCATCAAATAACACCTCCTACTTGAAGGCTTGCCATTCCTGTCAATTTTTAAAGGGGTTGATCCCTGCACGATCAACAGGCGCTCGGGTATGTCTTTTTACGGCAAGGAATTGCCGTCATCCAAATCCATATGCCCACCAACATGCCAAGGTCATGATTGGGAAAGTCTGTATCGTTTTTTCGTAATAATTTCGATTGCGGATCGACGAATGCAATAACAACGGAGAAGGACATTTATATTTGAATCATACCGCATACTACAGATCAAATCATCTCGCATGAAACCTGTTTTCTTAGTTTTTTTTAGCTTGATTGCAGTGAGTCTGCAGACCCGTTCGCAGGTCAACTCATCCACTTTCGGGATGATGGAGGCCCGGCAGCTGGGTCCCGGTTCGATGAGTGGCCGCATCACTGCCATCGAAGGTGTGGAGAAGGATGCCGGAAAAACCATCTTCGTCGGATCCGCCGGGGGCGGCATCTGGAAGTCCACCACGGGTGGAGCATCGTTCAAACCGGTCTTCGAGAAGCACTGCCAGAGCATTGGTGCGCTGGCCATTGACCAGCAGCGCCCCAGTGTCATTTACGCCGGCACGGGGGAGAGTAATATGCGGAATTCCGTATCAATAGGCGATGGACTCTACAAATCCACCGATGCTGGAGATAATTGGGTGCGGATAGGCCTCGACAGTACGGAGCACATTTCAAAGATCGTCATCGATCCGACCAACAGCAATGTGGTCTATGTCGCCGCCCCTGGACCGTTATGGAGCGATAGTAAGCATCGGGGACTGTATAAATCGACGGATGCGGGAAAGACCTGGGAGAATATCCTTTTCATCAGCGACAAGGCCGGATGCGCGGATGTGTCGATCGATCCGCAGCATCCCAATATCGTGTATGCCACTACCTGGGAGTTTCGTCGGCTGCCATATCTTTTCAACTCGGGCGGCCCCGGCAGCGGCATCTTCAAATCCACCGATGGCGGCAAGACGTGGAAGACGCTTGAGAATGGTCTTCCTGCCAGGCCTTTTGGCAGGGTTGCGTTGGCCCTTGCGCCGTCTGCACCCAACAACCTGCTGGCGATCGTGGAGTCTTCCAAAACCGGCTTGTATATTTCTTCCGACGGAGGAGAGAGCTGGAAGCAGCAAAGTGCCACACTCAATGTGGTTTCAAGGCCGTTTTATTTCAGCACATTGGTGATCGATCCAAAGGACCCGAAGCGCGTCTACCGTCCGGCATATTCCTTCGCTTATTCCAGTGACGGTGGCTATTCCTTTGCGGAAGCCGGCAATGACGGGGCTTCTGTACATGCTGACCACCACGCCCTTTGGGTCAATCCATCCAATACCAATCAGCTGTTTTTGGGAACGGATGGCGGTGTATTCATGAGTCTCGACCGCGGCGCGAACTGGTTCTTTCTTCAAAGCCTGCCGGTGGGGCAGTTCTACCACGTGGATGTCGATGGACGTTCGCCCTACCGGATATACGGCGGCCTGCAGGACAACGGCAGCTGGATCGGGCCATCATCCTCTCCCGGTGGTGTGGGGCTCGGCGATTGGAAGGAGATGTATGGCGGGGATGGGTTTTGGGTCGTGCCGGATCCGACGGATGAGCATATCGCATATGCCGAGTCGCAGGGCGGGGATATCAACCGCATCGATACCCGAAATTTCAAGAGCGTCAGCATCCGACCGCAGCCTGTTGATGCCGATGGAAAACTCCGCTGGAACTGGAACACACCCATCGCGGTCGGAAAGGCCAATCCAAAGAACCTCTATGTCGGTGCGCAGTATCTTTTCCGGTCGACCGATCAAGGCCGCAGCTGGAAGAGGATCTCACCCGACCTAACGACCAACGATAAACGAAAACAAGAGCAGGAGAACAGCGGAGGACTGAGCGCGGACGTCACCTCAGCGGAGAACCATACCACGATATTCAGCATTGCGGAATCCCCCATCGACGCGGGCATCATCTGGGTCGGTACCGATGACGGCAACCTTCAAGTCACCACGGATGCGGGTCTTACATGGACAAATGTCTCGATGCATATCGCTGCGGCAGGGATCCCCGCACAGACTTGGGTCAGCAGTGTGGAGCCTTCCCGATTCGACAGGAATGTCGTGTATGCGACGTTCGATAACCATATGTACGGCGATCACAAGACATATGCTGCAAGGTCTGCCGACATGGGCAAGACCTGGAAGGTTTTCGCCAGTACGGATTTCACGGGATTTGCGCATAAGATAAGAGAGGATTTGGTCAACAGGGGGCTTTTATTCCTGGGAACCGAGATGGGTTTGTTTGCCACGATCGACGGAGGAGATGGCTGGTTCCGCATGAAGAACAACATCCCGTGGTATGTGTCTGCCCGTGACATGCAGATCCATCCCGTCACTCATGACTTGGTCATCGGTACGCATGGCCGCGGCATCATCGTCGTGGACGATATAACGCCAATGCGTACCCTAAATAAGGCGCTCTTGGAGAAGGATGTACATTTTCTGGAAATCCCTCCCATGATCATCAGCTCCGGTCGGTTCGGGGGCGGCTCGGTCGTCAATGGCGGGTATGTGGCTCCCAACGCCCCGTCGGTGCCGCCATTCCAGTACCACCTGAAGGACCGCCTCTCATCCGGCGGTGTGAAGATCGAGATATATGACGACCGATCGAATCTCGTGCAGTCGGTTCCCGGGACCGGCCGCAAGGGGCTGAACAAGGTCTACTGGAATCAGCGCATGACCCCTCCGAAAACGGCAGGCGGCAGTACAAAACGCGACATCAGCGGATTCATCGCGCCGCAGGTGTTGCCCGGTGCGTACACCGTGAAGTTGAAGGTCGGTTCCAAAGAATATGTTCAACCGCTTACCCTTGTCCATGACAGTGCAGGTTCGTTTTCTTCTTCCGACCGCCAACTCCGTTACCATACGGCCATGGAATTGTACGCCATGCATGAGCAGCTCGCAACCTTGGTGACCGATATCATGTCGGCGCAGAAGCTCCTCCGGGACAGCATCCCAAAGGTTAAGAATACCCGTCAACGGAAAGCACTGCAAAGTCGCTATGATGTGCTTGAATCACTTCGCGGGGAGCTGATCCCCACGAAACAAACATCCATGTTCGCAGACGAGACCCGCTTGCGCGAGGACATCACTGAATTGTACGTGGCGGTTTGCAACAACGAGCAGGCGCCGAATGAAGTCCAACAGATGCGGGTGAAGACTTTAGGCACAAAGGTGGCTGATGCAAGGTTGCGATTTGGCCGCTTGTGATGGCCGATGCGTCCGATGGATTCCATAGCCCAGTATCGTCGGCCGCATGGTCGGCGTATGCATCGGCTGTTCGCTGAAGGCATACTGGAGATGCCGGATCTGTTTTCGATCCGGACCCGGTCATCATCCTGAGCGAAGCGAAGGACCTGGACTTTCGTTGTTCCCTTCATTGTATGTTTTTTACAATACAAACATCCAGGTCCTTCGCTTCGCTCCCGATGACAATTCAAAGAGGTTTAATCTGTGGAAAGCGATTGGATGCAGCTTGACAAATGGCAATACTTTCTCTTCCCCTCACCGCCCACTGGACCACA
>CAJBPC010000356.1 GCA_903957405.1 uncultured bacterium
CTGATCACCGTGCCCTGCGCCGGCACTGACTCAGGCCCAGATGTGGAGACATACATCCTGGCCGTCAAATGGTCCGTCGTAAGCGGCATCTGGAGATAGGCACGGCCGGCAAAAATCACCAGACCTACCCGGTTGTCTCCAAGGCGTTCATTGAGTTTAATGAGCATCAGTCTGGCCCTATCGAGCCGGCTTGGCGCGATGTCTTTTGCATTCATGCTCTTGCTCACATCAAGAACAAGCATGACATCCGCACCACTGCGGACTTCCTTGACAGGCGCCTTGGGGTATTGGAGATTAGCCAAGCCAAAAAAAATGAAAAACAATGCCAGCAAACCCAATAAAAACTTTAGCCGGAATCTTAGCGGTGAATAAGCGGCCATCAGCCGATCTACCAACCAGATGTCACCAATCTTCCTACGGCCTTCCTCTTTCCAACGCAGTACCCTGATATAGAGGTACGTCAGCAAAATTATGACCACAGGTAAAAGCAACAGATACCAGCTATTCTCGAATCGAATCAAATGGGTTTGAATTTAGCGTCTCAACGGATTGATGCAAATCATGGACCAATAATTTCTTATCCGGATGATTTAACGGATCGTGGTATTTTGAAGAACATCTTAGGGAATCATCAAATGACGTAATGAAATGTATTCCCCAGATGCAGCATGAATGTTTGCATGATTTTCAACCAGATGATTATGGCATGAACCCTTGGCCGCAATGTTTTACGCTACATCTTACCCTTGAAGAAACCCAGGTATGTCAGGATATCCTTTAGGATCTTCTCCCTCGCAGCAGGCAGTGCAGCATCAGACCCCTTCATCTCGATGTGCAGGACAAATGGATAAACATGTCGGTTTTCTTCTATCCAGCCAACCATCCATCCCATGGGTTTGCCATTGGCAGAAGTAGACATTCCTGTCTTATATGCGAGTTGATACTGAGAATTGTTCTCCTGGATCATCATCTTTTTCACCGCCTCCTGAATGCTGGCACGGAATGGAAGCTGCCTGAAATAAAGGCGTTTCACAAGGCCAAGCTGCTCATCCGGCGAAATCAAAAGTGTCGTATCCAGCCAAAAGGAAGCTACATTGCGACCAATCCGCATGTTTCCATACTTCAGGGTATCGATCCAGTACTTCATCGTATCAAGACCTATCTGACCCGCGAGTGTTTGGAAATGAGGCACTGCAGATAACCGAAAAGCATGGAAAAGGGAAAGATCCTGATTCCATTCGGTTCGCTCCCTGACAACGCCGTCCCAAGGAATGATGGTGCTATCACTGGTGAGCCTGCCCGTTTGGAGACCGACCATGGCATTGACAATCTTGAATGTAGAGGCCGGACTGTAGCGAGTCTTGAATTTGTCGAGATCATGGATGGTGAAGCCACCCCTGCTGTTATCAAACATCCCGAAAGTGCCAGTGGCACCCGCGGCAACGAAGAATTTCTCCATATCATCGTCCACATCGACGTTGTTAACCGTGCAACCAAAGAAAAGAAAGGTTGCAGATATCCAAACCGATAACATACTGATTTTCTTCATAAGTCCATTTTATTATCCGAGAAAGAGGAAGAGAACAATAAGGCTCCGCAGAGGTTCACGTTGCCCACACCTTATTTTATCACACCCATCCTCCGGCCAACTTTTGCGAAGGCTGCGATGGCCTTATCAAGCATTTGCTTGTCATGTGCGGCACTGAGCTGAACTCTGATCCTTGCCTTGCCCTTGGGCACCACAGGGAAAAAGAATCCCACCACATATACCCCCTCTTCGAGCAGTTCTGCTGCCATTTCCTGAGCCACAGTCGCTTCGTACAACATGATGGGCACAATGGGATGGTCTCCTGGTTTGATATCGAAACCCTGCCGAGTCATTTCCTCTCGAAAATAACGGGTGTTCCATTCGAGTTTATCTCGCAGCTCAGTGGTTTCGCTGAGCATATCAAGGACGGCGATGGATGCACCGACGATGCTTGGGGCAAGGGTATTGGAGAACAGATAAGGACGGCTGCGCTGCCTGAGCATTTCAATGACCTCCTTGCGGCCGCTGGTAAAGCCTCCGGAAGCACCCCCAAGGGCTTTCCCAAGGGTGCCTGTGATGATGTCTATGCGCCCCATTACCCCTCGGTATTCATGCGTTCCTCTGCCGGTTTTTCCCAAGAAGCCTGAAGAATGGCATTCATCGATCATGACGGCTGCATCGTATTTGTCAGCCAATTCGCAGATCTTATCAAGCTGTGCAATGGTGCCATCCATGCTGAAGGAACCATCGGTGACGATGATCCGGGTGCGTGCGGAAGACGCCGACTGAAGTTGTTTTTCGAGATCGGCCATGTCGTTGTGCAGGTATCGGAAACGCTGCGACTTGCAAAGCCTTACCCCATCTATGATGGATGCGTGGTTGAGTTCATCGGAAATAATGGCGTCCTGATCGTTGAACAATGGCTCGAAAACACCTCCATTGGCATCGAAGGCGGCCGCATACAGAATCGTATCCTCCGTACCCAAAAAGGCGGAGAGCTTTGCCTCGAGTTCCTTATGGATGTCTTGCGTACCGCATATGAAACGCACACTGCTCAATCCGAATCCACGATGGTCTATGTACTTTTTTGCAGCATCTATTACTTTCTGATGGGAGGAAAGCCCAAGATAATTATTTGCACAGAGGTTGATCACCTGCTTACCGTTCACACGGATCTGAGGACCCTGTGGACCTTCGATAATACGCTCTGTCTTGAACAACCCCGACTGCCTGATCTCATCGATTTCCACCTTCAGGCGCTGTACCAATCCCTCGTTCATACAAAATGGTTTTCATCAGAAAATATGTGTGCTACCAACCCAGGAGATATGCGAAAATCAACGGGACCACGATAGTGGCATCGCTTTCCACGATGTATTTCGGCGTATGGATATCCAACTTCCCCCAGGTGATCTTCTCATTCGGGACGGCTCCTGAGTAGGACCCATAGGAAGTGGTCGAATCACTGATCTGGCAGAAATAACTCCAGAAAGGCACATCATGCCACTCCAGATCCTGATACATCATGGGCACCACGCAGATCGGGAAATCCCCTGCAATGCCACCACCTATCTGGAAGAATCCGACGCCCTTTCCACCACTGTTATGGCGGTACCAGTCGGCCAGCCAAACCATGTACTCGATGCCACTCTTCACCGTAGATGCCTGTAACTCGCCTTTGATGACATAGCTGGCAAAAATGTTTCCGGTGGTGCTGTCTTCCCAGCCGGGAACCACGATGGGCAGATTTCTTTCTGCAGCTGCAACGATCCAGCTATCCTTCGGGTCGATCTCGTAATACTGCTCCAAGTCGCCGCTGAGGACGGTCTTGTACAAAAACTCATGTGGAAAATATCGCTCACCTTTCGCCTCCGCCTCTGCCCACTGGCGATGCAGGTGCTGCTGCAACCTGCGAAAAGCTTCTTCTTCAGGGATGCAGGTATCCGTCACGCGGTTGTAGTGGTTCTCTAGAAGGTCCCATTCTTCCTGGGGTGTAAGGTCTCTGTAGTTGGGGATCCGCTTATAATGCGAATGCGCCACGAGGTTCATCACATCCTCCTCCAGATTGGCACCGGTACAGCTGATGATATCCACTTTCCCCTGACGGATCATCTCTGCAAGTGAAACCCCAAGCTCCGCAGTACTCATAGCACCGGCAAGGGAAACAAGCATCTTACCGCCTTCCAGCAAATGCTGCTCATAGCCTTTGGCAGCATCCACCATCGCGGCAGCGTTGAAATGCCGGTAATGATGGACTATGAATTCTGATACGGGTCCTTTTTTCATGAAGTTCTTTTATTGTACGCAAAAATATGTCAAATCCTGCCATGGTGCACAGCGCCATGTGACAGCATCCTTTCAGGCGATCGAAATCCGCTGTACCACTTTGGGATTGAAGTAACTTTGCATATGAACTTCCTGGCACACGCTTTTCTTTCCTTTGGAGACCCCGAAATCACTGTGGGCAATCTTATCAGTGATTTCGTAAAAGGGAAGCGCCAGTATGAGTACCCCCCCGGCATCAGAAATGGAATCATCCTACACCGCTCAATCGACTCCTTCACAGACAATCACCCGGCATCTATAGAAGCCAAACAGGTATTCCGTGCCCACTACAGGTTGTATGCTGCGGCATTTGTAGATGTGACATATGACCATTTCCTCGCCAGCGATGCAGCCATTTTCCCTGATGACAGTCTGAAATCATTCTCGAACGAAACCTATTCAATCATTGAACCGCACATCGCAATCTTACCCGATCGGTTCTCTGCCATGTTCCCCTATATGAAAAGCCAGGATTGGTTCTACAACTATCAATTCAAAGCTGGACTGGAAAAAAGTTTCGGAGGACTGGTTCGAAGAGCCCGGTACATGGATGACAGCATCACCGCAATGACGATCTTCGAACAACATCACGACCTGCTCAGGGATTGCTACCGGTCATTCATGCCGGATGTTCGAGATCATGCCGCCTCCAGGATCCAGGCATTCAAATGACTCCATTGGGGACACCTTTCATCTGCTCGCCGGTAAGGGTCGTTCAGACCGGGAACACCTTAAAGCGCTCAAAACATGCCTGCTCCAGTAAGTCCCGATCATCCGGATGTGCGATATCGATCAGTGCCTTGGCCCTTTGACGAAGATTCTTGCCGAAAAGATATGCCACCCCATATTCCGTAACAATATAGTGCACATGCGACCTTGTGGTAATCACACCTGCTCCAGGCTTTAGTATGGGCACAATTCTGGGAAGCCCCTTGTTCGTTCGGGATGATAACGCAATGATCGGTTTCCCGCCTTCTGAAAGCGACGCACCCCGGATGAAGTCCATCTGTCCTCCGACACCGGAATACTGATACGTGCCAATGGAATCCGAACAAACCTGACCAGTGACGTCCACTTCCACACAGCTATTGACCGCCACGACCTTCGGATTCCTGCGGATCACATGCGGATCATTCACATAATCGATATCCAAAAAGTTGAATGCAGGATTATCGTCCACATAGTCGTATAAACGCTTGGAACCCAGTGCGAAACCGGTAACGGTCTTATTCGGATGGATCCTTTTGTATTTATTGTTGACGATGTCTTTGTCGAAAAGATCTATTAACCCGTCGGAGAACATCTCCGTATGGACGCCCAGATCCTTGTGATTACCCAGGCATTTCAAAACTGCGTCTGGAATGGCACCTATGCCCATCTGCAAACAAGACCTGTCTTCCACCAACTCCGCGATATATTTCCCGATCCGGAGCTCTTTATCCGTCACCTTCTCGGCATAGGTGGATTCTGGCATCGGATCTTCACACCAGACCATGGCATGCAACCGGCTGGCATGGATCATCCCGTCGCCATGCGTTCGGGGAGCGTTTGGATTTACCTGAGCAATCACGTGTTTTGCAGTGTTCACCGCACTTCTGGCGACATCCACGGATACACCAAGGGAGCAATAGCCATGTTCATCCGGGACGGACACCTGAACGATGGCCACATCCAAAGGAAGTATGTTCCGCTTGAAGAGTTCCGGGATCTCACTCAGAAATACCGGGATGTAATCGGCCCGGCCTTCAGCCACAGCCTGCCTTATGCTTGCCGACACGAACATGGAGTTCATATGGAAATTCCCGGCGTATTCGGGCTTGCACAAATCGATGTCTCCATGTATGGTGATCGATACCATCTCCACATCACGCAGTCGGCCGGACTCCTTAGCAAGCTCGTTAAGCAGATAAACGGGTGTCATGGCACTTCCATGTACAAAGACCCTGTGCCCGGATCGTATCACAGAAAGCGCCTCGCATGCAGAAACATATTTGATATTCGGTTTCATATTCCTGTTTGTGTTGCAAAAATAAAAGTGTGAGGAAAATGTCGTGCTGATAAAGCCTTGTACTCTTACTGATGAAGATCAGTTAATAAATTATTTTTGCATATATTTTCTCACCCATGAAGTATTTTCTGCTGACTTCCGCCTTCGTATTATGCCTCTTTACATTGTCCGTTGCACAGGCATCACGCATGCCACCTGTCGATAAATCCGTGCTGGATATCAGTTACTACCCAATGAATTTTCCTATCCTCAAGGTACAAGACAAAGCCACTGAACCTCTTTTTGCCCGGGTCATTTACAGCAGACCGATGAAAAGCGGGAGGACGATCGTTGGCGATCTGCTGGAATATGGAACGATTTGGCGAATGGGCGCAAACGAAGCCACAGAACTGGAACTCTACCGGGATGCTACGCTGCAAAACACAAGGGTGAAAAAAGGCCGTTACACCCTCTATGCCATCCCTCAAAAAGATAAATGGACCATCATCCTGAACCGGGAAACCGATACCTGGGGGGCATTCAAATATGATATGAAAAAAGATGTGGCAAGGGCGGAAGTGAAACCTGAAAAACAAAGCGAGCTTACGGAGGCGCTGACCGTATATTTTGAAAAATCCTCTAAGTCCATAAACCTGCTGGTCTTTTGGGATGATTTCAAGCTGACCATCCCCTTCACATTATGATCCGATCACGAGACTGAGATGTCCGCCTGATCTTACAAGCTAAAAAAAAACGCATGTGCGGTATCGCTGGCATTGTCTCATCCGGACCGTTCAAAGGACTGATCACACCTGAAAGGATCAAAAACATGACCGACAGCATCCGACACCGCGGACCTGACGGAGAGGGCATGTATCTGGAAGAAACCGATACGACGGGCGTAGGACTTGGACATCGAAGACTGGCCATCATCGACCCGACTGAAAGATCCGTCCAGCCAATGCATTACCTCGACAAATACGTCGTGATCCATAACGGGGAGATCTATAATTTCAAGGAGATAAGACTCGCCCTCGAGCAGAAGGGATATCGGTTTCGCTCCATGGGAGATGCGGAAGTCATAGCTGCGGCATGGCATGAATTCGGTCCGGAATGCGTACACCGGTTCGAAGGCATGTTCGCTTTCGCCCTTTGGGATCGCCAGCGGCAGATGCTCTTCTGTGCAAGGGACCGATTCGGCGAAAAGCCATTTTTCTTCCATTACGATGAACAAACCGGGATGCTTCGATTCGCATCGGAGATGAAAGCCTTATGGGCGGATGGAGTCGAAAAAAAAACCAGACCACAGATGTTCCTGCATTTTCTCACATTGGGGATGACGCAGCATCCTGACATGCACGAGCTTACATTTTATCAAGATATCTTCCGCCTCTCACCGGCACATACCCTGACCTACACACCCCAGGAACACCGATTGGAGATCAGCCGGTACTGGGACATTGACAAGGAAACAATCATCGACATCGGTGAAGATGAAGCATTACGGCATTTCAGAAATATGTTCGAAGCTTCTGTGAACAGCAGGATGCACAGCGATGTAAAGGAGGGTCTTGCCATCAGCGGAGGAATTGACAGCACTGCAATCGCTGCAGCATATGTCCGGAACAACAGGTCTGGCCAAACATGCCACAGCTTCAGCGCGGTGTTCCCCGGCTTCGAAAAAGACGAATCATCCTATATACGCGAAGTGAATGAAGCATTCGGCCTCCAGGCGAACATTGTCACACCCAATGCTGAAGGCCTGTTGGAGAAGATGCATTTGATGGCTTTCCATCAGGAAGAGCCCTTTGGGTCGGCAGGCGTGTTTGCACAATTTGACGTACATGCCATGGCGGTTCGTCAGGGAATCAAAGTGCTTTTTGATGGTCAGGGTGCGGATGAGACGCTTTCCGGATATCTGAAGTACACCCATTGGTACCTGCAGGAACTCATTGCCGCCAAACAGTTCTCCCGTGCGGAACAAGAAGCCGGCGCCCTCAAGGATAACGGATTCCTCGCCGAATGGGGATGGCGCAACAAGGCAGCGGCATTCATGCCCGGGTTCACATCTGCCATGCTCGAACGCAAAGCCCGGCGCTTACATGAAGGGAATCACGATATCGACCAAAAATTCATGGAAGCCTACTCCGGCGCCGGTTTCATCCAAAAACCCGTCGTGGAAAAACTGAACGACATCCTCTATGCAGATACCTGCACCGGTGGGCTCGAAACATTGCTACGCTATGCCGACAGGAATGCAATGGCTCATGGTCTGGAACTCCGACTCCCATTCCTTCAGCACGATCTGGTATCGTTCGTATTTTCCCTGCCGGCATCCTTTCGCATACGAAAAGGGGTCACAAAATGGATCCTACGTGAATGCTACCAGACATCCATACCCGAAAATATCCTCCGACGCAAGGGAAAAATCGGCTTCGAACCTCCTCAGGCGGATTGGATGCAGGATGAACGGGTGAAGGGGGATATCAGGAAAGGTCAACAGAAGCTGGTCGATGCGGGCATGCTGAACCCGGCAGTGCTCTCCAGGGTAATAAAACCATCTTCTGCATATGCCCCAGACAACCGCGATTGGAGGTATTGGGTCGTTTCACAATTCCTGTAAAAACCCAAACTCAACCCGTCGGCATTTTTTAATCATCTTTGCATCTGACAACCCCCCAGACCATGAAACCTGCCACACTGTTCATCCATGCCGGCGCGCACCCCGATCCTTCCACTGGCGCCATCATGACACCCATCTACCAGACATCCACTTACGTGCAGGAAGCACCAGGAGTAAACAAGGGATTTGAGTATGCAAGGTCGCAGAATCCCACCCGACAGGCACTGGAAGAGGCTTTTGCACTGATAGAGAAAGGAAAATATGGCCTCGCCTTCAGCTCCGGCGTGGCTGCTACCGACGCCGTCATAAAGCTGCTTAGCCCCGGGGATGAAGTGATCTGTGGGAATGACATGTATGGCGGGACTTACAGGTTGTTCACCAAGATATTTGAGAAATTCGGAATCCGGTTTCATTATGTGAACACTCAGGATCCCGCCACCATCGCTGCGCAATGCAACGAAAAAACCAAACTCATCTGGCTGGAGACACCGACCAATCCACTGATGAACATCACCGACATCACTGCCGTATCGGCCATCGCCAAAGCGAAGGGCATATGGGTGGTGGTCGATAACACGTTCGCATCTCCTTACCTGCAAAATCCATTGGAACTCGGGGCGGATATCGTCATGCATTCCGCAACAAAATACCTTGGTGGACACAGTGACGTGATACAGGGAGCGCTCATGCTGAACGATAAAGACCTTCGCGACCAATTATATTTCATACAGAAAAGCTGCGGTGCCGTGCCAGGACCGATGGACTGCTTCCTTGTCATGAGGGGGATAAAAACACTGCATGTACGCATGCAACGTCATTGCGAAAATGGCCGAGCCATCGCCCACTGGCTTCGACAGCACCCGAAGGTCGGAAAGGTCTACTGGCCTGGATTTGAGGACCACCCCAACCACTCCGTTGCAAAGGCGCAAATGCGCGACTTCGGCGGTATGATCAGCTTCGAACTAAAAGATGAGGGCATTGAGGCAGCCATGAAACTACTGTCATCAACAAGGCTTTTCGCGCTTGCCGAAAGCCTTGGCGGAGTGGAGTCACTGATTAACCACCCGGCCACGATGACGCACGCGTCTATACCGCGAGCGGAGCGAATAAAAAATGGACTCAGTGATACCCTGATTCGGTTGAGTGTTGGTATTGAAGACGTGGATGACCTTATTGATGACCTTGCCGCAGCAATAGGTTAACACAGAATTGCATCCAACTGCCAAAGAGACACCGATCACTTCCCCGGTGTCAACAAGATGTTCCGGTACTCCACGGGTCCGTGATCTCCCTGCAACATGATCGGTCCGGGCTCGCCCTCCCGGCTATCAAGTGCACCACCCGTAATACCCGGAATGATCTGTTCGACGATGACGGGTTTGCCATTGGCAATGACTGTCACAATCCTGCCGACGATGGTGATATCAAAGCTTTGCCAATCTCCAGCCGGCTTTGCTGCCATCTGGTTGGGCGTGAGAAAACCATAAATACCGGCAAAA
>CAJBPC010000357.1 GCA_903957405.1 uncultured bacterium
CCGGACTCCCACTGAAATTAAAGACGCAGTAGAGCCTGCGATCGTCCCTCATGCGGACAAAGCCCGCCACATGCCTGTTGTGTGGATGCATCCAGGAAATATTGGACAGGTCGGAAATCAGATCTAGATGACCGCGCAAGCGGATGAGTTTTTGCATGGCTGAAAAAATTCGATGCTCGATGGTACCCATGAGATTCCGTCGCTCATTTTTCACCCAGTCGATCCATGGCCTGTGCATCCATCTGTTGTCGTAACTCTTCCCCGGCTCGTCCAGATAGGAATAATCATTCACATACCCCAACTCATCTCCATAAAACATCATCGGAATACCACCCAGAAAAAAACCCTGTGCCTGCATCAGAATGATCTTGTTCAGCGACTGCTCGATGAGATCATCCCCGCCCTGCGCCAGGGACCATTCCAGCCCGCATAACGACGCCAGAGAGCCACTGATGCGAGCATCCTGTGTTTTGGGATTGACAGAGAACAAAGCCCCCCGCGCGGGCGAACCCGCATAGATCCCGGAATAGTAATCCTTGATGAACGACCGGTGCGCATAGGGATCATATCCGGCCTGTCGGATCATGTGGTCATCATAACCCAGACCGATATCATCATGGCAGCGGACATAATTGATCCATGTCGTGCCGAAGGGTTTTTTCAATAATTCCGGCTGAGCCGCAAGCATGACCGTCGTGTCTCCCGTCGCCAATGCATCCCACTGTACCGACATATGCGTGGCATTATATGCGAGATCACACTCCTGCGCAGTGAACGCTCCCGTGCCGAAATACTTCATGATATCGGAAGGAGATACAATGGCCTCTGCCAGCAATGCCATTCCCGGTGCGGCAACGGACACGCACATGCGCAACAACTGCAACAGCTTATGGGCTTCCGGCAGGTTTTGGCAAGATGTGCCGGGCTCTTTCCAAATGAAGGCGGGGGCATCGATGCGAAGGATGTCCACACCCAGGTTCGCATAAAAAAGCACCGTGTCCAGCATCTCTGTGAACACCCTTGGATTGCGGTAGTTCAGGTCCCACTGGTATTGGTGAAAGACGGTCATCACCCATTTGTCGCATTCTGGCACATAGGTAAAATTCCCGGGAGCACTCTCCGGAAAGACATCAGGCATGGATGCATCAAAAACATCCGGCTCTGCCCGGTCGTCAAACATGTAAAAATAATCCTGATACGTTGGATCACCCGCCCTTGCCTTGCGGGCCCATTCATGCCGGTGCGAGGTATGATTGAAGACAATGTCGAGCATGAGATACATATCGTGCCCGAGCATGTCTGACTGCAACTGCCGAAGGTCTTCCAGCGAGCCGAAGCGTTCATCGACCCTTCTGAAATCGGAAACGGCATAGCCGCCGTCACTCTCGCCTTCCGGACTCGCAAAGAGTGGCATGAGGTGCAGGAAGTTTACGCCGAGTTCCGTGAAATAATCCAGCTTGTCCGACAGATTCCGGATGTTTCCGCAGAACCTATCCACATACAAGCTCATCCCTGTGATCTTATGGCTCAGGTACCAGTGTCCCGCGTCCAGCTTCGCCTCGTCACGTACCCTGAGTTGGTCGGGCCGCATGGCATGCGCGCGATGAAGGGTTTCAAGCATTTCGCGAAAAGCAGCTTCCGCATCGGGATGACGACCATACAATAAAAAAAACAACTCCCTCATGGCTGCGGAACATTGACCCATCCGCATGTCAAAGGGGGATCGCCCCATACCCGGGTCGGGCAAGTCAGCGCCAGAGGAGTCACTCATGCCACTATGCAGGTTTTGTCTGCTCACGTTCTTTCAGCTTATGTGAAGATATGTTTGTCAAGATGCCTGAATGCTTCCATCGCCCCCATGAATGCACAAGTCCGGGCACCGGCTTTATTGGCATTGCGCACGATGGCGACCCAGCGCTCCATTGGCAGTTCCCGAATCCGGGTCTCCGCCTGCAACTGGTAGAGCACCGCACCTACGAATGCATCACCGGCGCCGGTCGTATCGACAGCCTCTACGGGTATGCTGGGCACGACGACCGTTTCATGCCCGTATGCCAGCAGGGTACCCTCACTGCCAAGGGTTATGGCGAACACCGCAGAGGAGATCTCCCGCAATGCCGTTGCTGCATCATGGATCGTCGCGCTGCCGGTGATCAGCATGGCCTCCTCATCACTGAGCTTGAAGAAATCACAAGACCTAATGAAGTCAAGTGATTGACTGATGAACGATGGTATCCGGTCATGATAGAGCAGATGCCTGTAATTGGGGTCGAAAGATATGAACTTGCCGTTTTGGATGGCCTGTTCGAGCATATGTCGGTAGGCGGATTGCAAAGAACCGGGAAGGAAGGCCGTGGCGGATCCGAAATGCAGGATCCGCAGGGGTTCCATCGGGATCGCAGCGATGTCCCCGACCGATAAGGCTCCATCCGCTCCTCGATTGAAGTGGAAGTCACGCTCCCCATTTTCCATCAGGGACACGAATGCAAAAGTGGTGAACCGTTCAGTATCCTCTGTCATCCAGCGCGTATCCACCCCGAATGAACGCATGACATCCATCAGATGTTTCCCGAAGGGATCGGCACCGACCCTGGCGGCAAGAGCGACATGCCCTCCCAAGGCGGCTACGGCAGCGGCCACATTGGTGGGTGCCCCCCCGGCTTTGCGCAGAAAATGCTCGCCATCTGACAATCCCCTCCCCTTATCCGTGCAGATCATGTCGATCAATGCTTCTCCTATGCATAAAATGCTCATACGCTGTTGGCTGAATGACGAATATAAGTAATCAAACTATTGTCCATGAACCACGCCTGTTGCGGGTTCCACTGCCTACGCAACTTCGGGCACCCGCATACGCAAGGTCGCAAGCGATGCGAGGAACAGCAATGCCGAAGCGAAGTACATCACATTGCCGGGCTCTGCCCCGAGGACATGCTCATAGATCTTACCGAATGTCAATGTCTGGATGATCATGGGAATCACGATCATCATGTTGACAATGCCCATGTAGACACCATACCTTTCCTTGGGGATGGCATTCACCACCATGATGTACGGCACACCCATCATGCTGGCCCATGCGATGCCGAAGCCCACCATGGGTAAAAAGAGAAGGTATTTGTCGCTTATGCCGGAAAGCAGGTATAAAGACAGCGAAGCCATCAGCAGAGATGCCGCATGTACCCTTTTCGCCGAATACCGGCGTGCCAATCCGACCAATGCGAATGCGGACAGGAACGTGACGATATTGTAGAAGCCATTGACGAGCCCGGTCCATCCCACGGCTTCCTGATAGCGCCCTGGGTCGGCCGATGCGCTCGTATTCCATACGGAAGATGCTATGCTGTGGGAAACATATTGCCAGTAACAAAACATCGCATACCATTGGAAAAGGTAAACGAGCGCGAGTTGCCATAGCAATGGCGGCATATCGCGAATGGCTGAGAATATCTCCCTGAATGGAGATAGAAACCCTCCTTTATCCGCCTTGAGTGACGCCAACTCCGCCTGACTGGGCGGGATCTCAGGAGTTTTCGCGGTAGACCACAGTACGGTGCCGATGGAACAAACCGCTCCCACAAAAAAAGAACCGAACACCCAGTAAGGAATCCCTGACCGGCCATCGCTGGTGACCGTCTCACCGGATATCAGCTTCTGGAATACAAACAGGGAGAGATTGGCCAGCGTGATGCCCAAGCCGGTGAAAAAACTCTGCGTGAGGAATCCCATGGCCCGTTGATGCGGGGGAAGTTTATCGGCAATGAACGCACGGTACGGTTCCATCGCAGTATTGTTCCCTGCATCCAAAATCCAAAGCAAACCCACCGCCATCCAAAGTGCCTTGCTGAAAGGAAATGCAAAAAGTGCAAGACTGCACATGATGGCTCCGACCAGAAAATAGGGCTTCCGACGACCCCAACGGGGATGCCACGTCTTGTCGCTCATCGCGCCAATGATCGGCTGCACCAATAACCCTGTCATGGGTCCTGCCAGATTCTACAGCGGCAGATCCTCCGGATTCGCATGCAGGAAGGTGTACAATGGATTTATGGCAGTCTGCTGCAAACCAAAACTGTACTGGATCCCAAAGAACCCGACATTCATATTGATAATCTGCCAAAATGACAGCGCGGGTTTATGTACATTCATGTGCATGCATTAATAGTGAAAAATTAAACCATTTCGGACTGCCGGCATATCTAACGCATACAGATCTTGCTTCAAAAAGAGATTGCAATCGTTTGCTGTTCCAAAAATCTTTCCAACCATTTTTTTTACATTTGCGGTGCATGGCAGAAGACCTCAAGATCGCTCAAGGCGACAAGACAGATCAATACGAACAACTCATTCCACAGATCTCCGCATTGATCGATGGAGAATCCAATCTGATCGCAAACCTGGCAAATATCTCAGCAGCCCTAAAGGAACAATTCGGTTGGTGGTGGGTGGGGTTCTACCTCGCAGAAAACGACGAGCTTGTACTGGGACCGTTCCAGGGTCCGATAGCCTGTACCCGCATCAAAAAAGGGCGGGGCGTCTGCGGTTCTGCATGGGAGAGAAGGGAAACGCTGATTGTCCCAAATGTCGATGAATTCCCCGGGCATATCGCCTGCAGCAGCCTTTCGAAGAGCGAAATCGTCGTACCCCTGTTCAAAGACGGCCATATCATCGGTGTGCTGGATGCCGACAGCGAATTCCCTGCATATTTTGATGACACGGACAAGTCCTATCTGGAAAAAATCGTCGCACTCATCAAATGCTGACCGGAACCAAGCATGGCCTGATGCTAAGGAATTGCACTATCCGGGGCTGGTCACCTACTTGTATCAAACTTTTTCATGAGCTGTTCTTTGTCCCTAAACTAAAATCCCTAGTCTACCTCAGCATCACCATGACTTCCGAGCGGGATTTCGGGCAATACCCGACATACATCGACTTCTAATGGGAAGAATACTCAGTGTACCACGATATCGTCCAACACAGATCAACCCTCTACATCGACACCGATGCATTCACATGGGCGACCTGGCATACGCCAATTCGAGGTTCACGCATGCCTCCCAATGCTACAACCTAACAATGATCTTGAACAGCCTGGGGCGAGAGGACATTTACCCGACAGCCATACCGTGCTGATGCTGAAGAATAGTCTTGCGAAAGGATTTGGCATGGAAGAAGACAGCCCCATCGTTAGGGGGTATGGCAAATACTCCAGAAAACTGCCAGCCGGATCAGTACATGGAAGAAATACAAGTCGCTTGAGTGGATATTGGAAAAGATCGCCGCAAGGGGAAATCACCGATACATTTCCTTTTTTCGATCAAATCACCCATGAGCGCACTGATCTCGACTCCATTGTCTTCACATGCGATCACCACTTCACTAACCTTGGATACGCCCTCTTGAACGATCTGCTTCGTAAGCATGGATGACATCCTTCCCCGTACATGTAAATTTATGCGGATTCGGGAGGTCGCTCATCACCATTGCCTCAATTCCCCTGAAGCAAAAGCCCTGTAACGGTTTCCTCGAAATCACGTTTATACCGGTCGAAGTGCACTCCGGTGGCAGGTCCGGAGAATCCCGCATGGATCTTACGGACTTTTCCATCCCGACCGATGAATATGGTTGTCGGGAAAGCCCTTATCGGTGTGAGCTCGGGTAGTGTCTTCTCTGTTCGGAGGGTGTCTGAACTGAGCACACCCGTGATCAGCATGGGATATGCCACCTGGTAACGCTGGCGGAATTTCATGAGGCTTTTTCTCGCCCGGTCGAAATCGGTGCTGTATTCATAGGCAAGTGCGATCACTTCCATCCCACGATCGCGGTTTTTTTCATAATATTCACTCAAAAAAGCGGTCTCATCCATGCAATTTGGACACCATGATCCCATGATCTGCACCACGACGACCTTATCCCGGAACCGCTCGTCCCGTATGGACACCATATTGCTGTCGAGATCGGGGAACCTGAAACCCAGCCTTTCCATACCCGGACGAAGATTCATGGCGGCGGCCGACTCATCCAACGAAGCCCCCGCATCAAGCTCGGCAGACCATCTTTCCAGATGGGTAAGCCCTGCAGCAAAGACTCCGTTACGGATCTTACCCTCCGAATCGATATGCGCTCCGAAGTAATATGCATGGCTGCCATCAAAACATGACAACTGCAGCGAGTCACCGCTCACGATGCCTTCGAGATAGCGATAATCACCGCTCGGTGTGAGGAAGGTGCCCGTCAGAAGCTGTCCGCGTTGCCGGAACTCAGCCATTGCCGGCCGCAAGGTGCCATCGGGCCTCGTGATCGACACCCTCCATCGACCTGAAATATCGAACAATGGCTTTCCGCCCCTGGCCTCGAACCGCTGGCTACCGGGCCGGATGACGATCCGCTGGATGACATCATTTCCTGTGGTGCCTTTCACCCAATCGCCTGCTATGAGTCCGCCACCGGTTGCCTTCAACTTCAGATCAGACTCGAATACGGGCATCCCAACGAATATGGAATCAGCCTTGCGCCGGATGTCGGTGATGCGAATCCGCTCCTCCGCATTGGCGATGACCCATACGTCCCTACCCTTTTCCTTGTGCATCTTCAGGTTGAAGACGATCGGCAGGCCATCGGCCCTCATGAACGTCCCGATATGATCCAGGGCCGTACGTGTTTGGCCGGATCCGCGGGAAGGCGTCAACAACAGGGATAAAAAAAACAGTATGAGGATCCGCATGTTTTTATGCAAAGATATGACGGAATGACACTGGGAGCAGGTCAGTTGAAACCCTGCGCAGCATTCATCGCAACTGACCCGCCGACCAACGCAGGGATAGGATGGATGCCATGAACTTCGTCTGAAGCGATGCAAGCTTCTGCCGGGCTTCAAGCAGCTTGCTTTCCCTCATGTTCACCAGAAAAATGGTGCTTTCCCCCAGTCGGAACCGCGACACCTCTCCCCGGAAAAGCCGTTCATAGTTTTGAAGATTATCAGCTGCCAGAACCACCTGGTTGCGCAGGCCGGCAAGCTCCGTGAATTGGTACCGCACTTTGTTCTCGATGGATAATCGTGACAGTCCCAGATCAAGGCTCGTCTCAGTGATCTTTATTTTGGCCGCCTGATACTGCCCCCTTCCCTGCGAAAGCCGAAGCGGCATGGCGATGTCGATGCCGAATTTATAGTTGTTCCGGTAATAGGCGAAGCTCGCCTCATTGAAAACATTGTAGCCGCTGTTGAGGAAATTATACTTCAGGTTCACCATCGGCAGCAAGTCTTGGAACTTCAACCGACGGTCAATGTCCAGTGACTTCATCTTTTGGTCCAAAACCATCAATTTGGGATGTTCGAGCAAAGCCGCAGACAAGACACCCTCCAACGCAGGAAGCTGGATGCGCTGCAGATCCGCACTTGCCCAGGAAGTATCGGGCAGGATGTCTACAGGCATCTCGTATGGCCGGTCATCGGCACGCCAAAGGTAATTGGACAATTCGAATCCCGCCTTTCGGTATTCGAGCCATGCCTCAGCCTGCGCCAGCCGAAATGACTGCAACTGCGCCAAGGCCTCCGTGGTATCGATCGCCGCCCTGTCGCCTCCCGACACGCCCTGCCGCACCAGCCGCATCCGCACCTCGTTCACCCCGACCGCTTCTGTCAATATCATATGGACCAGATAGGTCCCCACCCAGTGCCAGTAAT
Organism: uncultured bacterium; assembly: GCA_903957405.1. GTDB lineage: Bacteria > Bacteroidota > Bacteroidia > Chitinophagales > Chitinophagaceae > Pollutibacter. Next base: position 7,688 of record CAJBPC010000357.1, read on the forward strand.
CCTTTGTAGCCTCGTGCAAAAGGTCATTCAGCACCGCAAGACGCTCTGATTTGCTCTGCTCCCTGAAAATCCTGGCCTGCTGCAAGACTGCCCTGCGCTTGTCCATCAGCAGGTTCCTCGCCAGCGGCACACTGAAAGAGAGATAGCTGGAACGGCCCGGCGTGACTTCCGGATTCAAAAAGTCGCCGAGATGATCCTCCACACCCGCGGAGACCTCGACACCATACCATGTCGGGATCTTCAGGCCCGGATTAAAATGGTCGAAATAGTTCTTCCCGTCAAATGTCTTGCGCTCCGATGTCAACTGCAACAAGGGATCGAAACCCGCTTTTGCCGTGATGAGATCGGCCTTGGCGCGATCTACGATCAGGTTGGCCTGACGCGCCACGGGATGATGGTTCCTTACGATGTCAAGGAATGCATCCTGAGACAACACCCTCGACAAACCATCCGCCTGCGCACCCGCACGGACACCCAGCAGGAGGAGAAATATCGACAGTAACGGAACGCCCAACACCCTCGGCCATGGAGTTGCAATCATCATATAATCATTTTTCATCCCGGACAAGCGAAATAACGGAAACGCATACCCGAAATGATGGACATTCATCTTTTAATATGTGAAGGGATAGTCTAACGGAATCATTTCCCTTCATAGTCGGTTTTTTTTCCTTCCGGTCCGGGGCTATAGAAATCAGGAGGGAATCCATTGATGTTGCGCCAAAGTTCATACCATATCGGCACTTCCTTCAGCAGTGCGATGCCCTGCGCACCGGTGCCCATCATCAGTTGGCGCGGCCAGGGCCTGTCGGCCGTGTCTTGACGGATCAGGATCCGGAACTTTCCGTTGGTGCTGACGCTTGATTCGACCACTGATACTTCCCCACCGAAAGTGCCATATGAAGCCTGAGGCCACCCGCTGAAGACGATGGCGGGAAAACCATCGAAGAGCAGCCTGACTTTCTGTCCGGTTGCCAGCAGCGGCAGGTCCATCGGACGCACATACATCTCGATGGCGTAGTCGATGTCTGTGGGTACGATCTCCACGATCATCTCCCCGTCTTTGAGGATTTCGCCAATCCCCGCTTTTTTTGCCTTTACGATCTGTCCGCTCTGAGGCGCAGTGATCGTGTACAATCCATTTCGGATCGTGTAGTTGGAGAACTGATTCTCCAGCTTAGCGATCTCGCCCTCACCAGACTGGATCTGTGAGAGTGCCTGGTAGCGATCACCCGCAGCTTTTGAGATTTTTTCGAGGTATTGCTGGATCTCACCGTTGCGTTCGATCTGAAGCCTCAGGTATTCCTGCCTCGAATTGCTGAATTTCATCTCCGTGGAGGTTCTCTTGGCAGATGACTCCTGCAAGGCCTGATTGCGCTGTTCCCATAGTACGAGCGACACAAGCCCGGAGTCAAGCATGATCTGCTGCCGGCGGAACTGCTCCGTTTTGATCTGAAGATCGTTGATCGCCGCGACCAGATCCATGCTGTCGCTCCGGATCTTTTGGATCTGCTGCCC
>CAJBPC010000358.1 GCA_903957405.1 uncultured bacterium
ACCCTTTCCCCATCGATGTATCCGATCGTACCCCTCGACCCGTTCATGACCCTGCCATCCTCGATATATCCGACCGTCTTTCGGGATGCATCCATCAATCGCTGCCCCTGCGCAAACGCGGCCATCGACAGCAGCAAGAAAAATAACAGTGTACGATTCATAGATCATCCATTGAGTGGTGACCTTCAAGTTAATCCTTTTGTCCCGTATGTGAAAAAAGTGCGGAAGGCTTCTTCCTGCCTGCAGCAGAAGCCTTAGCACCAATATTCACCTGTCGCAGCAAATCATTGAATGATGCGTTAAGCCGTTATCCGGCATTCAGTATTTTCGCATTTTGAAAGCAAAGGCGAAAAGACAAAACCCATGCAGCAGTTGAAACATGCCGTCGCCCACGACATCGACGCGGATACCAGTCAATCGGCATTCCGATCCTTCGCACATCCCGGGACGAGCATCATTGAATCATACCTGAGGGTGGAAGATGACGTGCACATACGAACGCTTTGCTTCAAACCGGCAGAGGACACAGATGCGTTGCCCATTGTATTGGTGACCGGGCTTAGTACCGTCATTGAAAGTTTCCGGGGGATCATGCAGGGCATCACGGCACATCACCCGGTGATCTATGTGGAAACGCGGGAGAAACCATCCTCGCGGGTTACAGGAACCTGTTCGTTCGACATGGATGCATTCAGTGCGGATGTCTGCGCTGCCGTGGCGCACCATGGTTTTGAGGAAAATGGCTATATCCTTGCCGGTTATTCACTGGGTGCTGCGGCCATCATGCATGGGTATGCCGAACTTCATTCAAAGCCTAATTGTGTGATCCTGGCGGAGCCTGTTCCGGCATTTCGTTTCCCGTCATGGAGCATGCCCCTTGTGAAGGGTGCAGTCCCCCTCTATCCGGTTGTGAAACCATTCGTGAAATGGTATATGCGGCATTTCATGATCGACACGAGGAAGGACATGGAAGTGATGCGCATCGTGGAGCGGGCACTGGACTCGGCCGACCCGGTAAAGCTGCGGAACACGGTGCTGGCGATCTCCGGGTACCAGGCCTGGGACCGGCTCGAGCGGATCGATCGCCCGACGCTGATCGTGGCGACGTCCGGGGACACCCTCCATAACCATGATGACATCCAGCGGATGTCGTCGCTCTTGCGGTTCAGCGAATGGGTAGATATGGAAGACAACACAAGATCCCATAGCCGGGAAATGGCAGAAGTCATGCGGGACTATTTTCTGAAAATACAACCCTGAGGCATGCAACCATCACCCTGCCATCATCGCCTAACCGTTTACGGCAATTGACACGACACGGTGATAGTCGTGAGTCTATTTGAAAGGCCGCGACCCGCTGTCTACACATACCGATAATAAAAGACCGACCATGGAAAATATCAAGATAAGCTGTCCGAAATGCTCCTGGGAACCCGATGGCGGCGCATGGTGGAACTGCAGTTGCGGAACCACATGGAACAGTTTTGACACGGTGGGCGTGTGCCCCGGCTGCAATCGAAAATGGCATATGACGCAGTGTCCCGGTCCGGGATTTCCTGGGGGATGCGGCAAGTGGAGCAAACATGACAACTGGTACATCATCCCATTCGACCCGGTTGCCTTTGTGGAAAAAGTCCAGCAACAAAGTATGGATAAGAGCAACATTTGACAGACCCGAATGGATGCGGCCTACCCGATCAGACGACAATTTTAGCGGATGCCCGGAGGCTTTTGAGCGAATGATCAGGGGATATGGATGAAGTGGGATCAAGCCTTTATCTTTGCGACCAAATTCCGAGCATGTTCAACGGTCAAAAAGTGGTGGTGGTCCTTCCGGCGTATAATGCTGAAAAAACGCTTGAGGTCACATACCGAGAGATTCCTTTCGACATTGTTGACGAAATCGTGCTGGTGGATGATGCCAGCCGCGACCATACCATCGAAAAGGCCAGGGAGCTGGGCATACGACATATTGTCCGCCACGAACAGAACAAGGGCTACGGTGGAAACCAGAAGAGCTGTTACCGAAAAGCCCTAGAACTCGGGGCGGATATCGTGATCATGCTGCATCCCGACTATCAGTACACCCCGCACCTCATCCATGCGATGACGAGCATCATTGGCAATAAGGTGTATCCCGTGGTATTCGGCAGCCGGATCCTCGGCAATGGCGCACTCAAAGGCGGCATGCCGCTTTACAAATACATCGCGAATCGTTTTCTGACACTCACGCAGAACATCCTGCTCAACCAGAAACTGTCGGAGTATCACACGGGTTATCGTGCTTTCAGCAGCGACGTACTTCGTTCCCTGCGCATGGAGGCCTGTGATGATGATTTCATTTTCGACAACGAGATGGTATCGCAGATATTCTATAAGGGATATCAGATCGGGGAAGTCACCTGCCCGACCAAATACTTCGAGGAAGCGAGCAGCATCAACTTCAGCCGGAGCATGAAATACGGGCTTGGCTGTCTGAAAGTTTCCATGGTGTTCCGGCTATGCAAATGGGGATTGATGAAAAGCAACCTCTACTGACAAAGACCCGTGCCGGGTGGCAACTCCCCTATCTCCGGAAAATCATTTCCGTTTCATGAATACGAAACCGTTCTTCTCGTAAAGGATCTCCAGCCGCTGCCCGTGTTCTTGCAGCACCTTCTCCTTTTTGTTGAGCCTTGTGACAAGGTAGGCGGGCTTATCGAGATCCGCTGTCAGCAGCCATTGTTCATCTTTGGATTCCTTCCGGTTGCCGGGCTTTACTCCGAAATAAAAATAGGGGCCATAGCTTTTGTAGCCCACCGTCTCCACATACACGTCCTGTCCTTTCAGCGACTTGAAGAATTCGATGGCGGCATGCTGCGAGTACTGTTCGATGCGTGGTGCGAAGGAAGTGAGCAGCACCTGCATCACAAAGATGGCAGAGAGGAACAGCAACAGAAAAGCCTGATGGTATTGTTTACGGCGGAGCCGGATCGTGGCAAGGATCACTGCCGAAAGGAACAGGATGCCCGGCAACATGAGGTGGTATCCCCAGGTGACATCCGCCTGCAGGTTGGCAACGGCAAAGGGATCCTTTGCCAGCAATGGTTTCAGCCAGTGGATGTTGTTTCCCACCAGCGGCAGGCCGATGAATGCAATGCTCCAGAGGAGCCCGATGATCAATATGGCTGTGGTTTGCCAGGCGCGGATGCGGACCGTCCCGGTAAGTAGACCGTACACCGTGGTGGCCGCGAGGTAGCCGATGGGGAAATAAGCGAATGATGAGTAATGTATGATCTTGGTCTTCACCAGGGAGAATACCACGAGGATGACGATCAGGGAAGCGATCATCATCTTGCGGAAGATGGCGACACGGGCGGCCTCCGGAGCCTGGGAACCGGTGCGGAAAATCAGCAGCGATGCGGGGAAGCATCCTATGAGCAATACGATGAAATGGTATCCCGGAAACCCGCCATGTCCGGCGTCTTTTGTCTGTGCAAGGCGGAGCTGGTAGGTGAAGAACTCATTGACAAACCACCATCCATGCTGCATCACTTCGAGTCCGAACCAGACGAGCGTCACGGCAAGTACGCCCAGGGCCCAGTACAGGTAGTACCGGAAGGGCACCCAGCCCTTTCCCCGGTTCAAGAGGATGTATGTGAAATAGGTGAGCAATACCACGAGCAAACCCACAGGCCCTTTGGTGAGCACTGCCATACCGGTGAACAGTGCGGAGAGCATGAGGGTTGAGATATGCCGGGTGCCCTGCAGCTGCTGCGAAAGGAATCCAGACAGAGCATAAATGCCAAGGAAAATAAACAGGTTGAACCACGGATCTATGATGCCGCTTTTGAAATACAGGTGTGTCAGGAATGTCCCGGCATGGATGAGCACCCACCACCAGGCAAAACGCATATCCTGCAAGCGCCTTCCGATGGCGAAGATCACCAGGAGCGTGACGATACCGCAGATCGCATTCGGAAGTCGCGCCGAGAACTCACTGACACCGAAGACCTTCATGGAGACGACCTGCATCCAAAAAAACAGAGGAGGTTTCTCCCAGAAAGGTTCGTAATTGATCTGCACACGCATATAATCCTTCGTCTCGATCATCTCGCGTGCACTCTCGGCGAAGTTGATCTCATCCCAGTCGAAAAGATGCACCTTTCCAAGGGAGTGGATGAACAGGATCGCAGAGGCCATCGCGATCAGGGTGAAAGCGGAAAAGCGTGTCAGTCGCATGCGCAAAAATAGCGGAAATGACTTTTAGGGAATTATGATATTTATACCCTGCAGATTACATGTGACGATGATCCTGCACGTATGAATTTAACGGAAATACATCTTCATGTACTAATGCTTTTCGGTTAAAACCGCCGTCAGATGCGACATTTGGTAAAATTATCCTGTTCACCAAAGAATCAACTTCATCATGAAAAAACTCATTTTATCCACCCTGGTCGTGCTGGGTTCCGTGACCCTGCTGACGGCACAGGACCTAAACAACGATCCCCAGTTAGGCATCAAGGCCGGGGGAAACATATCGACCATCAAGCTCACGGACAAGGTACCTGCAGGGTACTCCAACGGCTGGATATTCAGACCCGTAGCCGGTTTGTTCGGGAATATCCCCGTCAGCAAGAGGGCATCCATCGCTGTCGAAGGATTGTATTCCGGCATGGGCGGTGTCGTCAAGCGTGGCAACAACCTGAAGGATCTGACGCAGCGGCTCGGATACATCTCCCTGCCGGTCATGCTGAAGATCCATGCAAGCCGGAGCCTCAAGTTCCTCGGCGGCGTTCAGTGGGAAAGCATGCTGCGTGCCAAGCGCATCGACGACCAGTTCAACACATCCACCTTCAACGATGACGAGGTGAAGAACCATCACTTCGGTCTCAATGCCGGATTTGAATTCTGGCCGGCGTCGAGGTTCCATATCGGAGCCCGCTACATCCATGGGCTCAGCAGGGTATGGGTAGCCGATCCCGTGACCCGCAACAGGGGCATTCAGCTCAGCCTCGGATTTGTCATCGGCAAAAAAGCCGCCGTAGTCGCACCCCTGGCGGCAATCGTACCGGCGGTGGTGGCAAAGCCCATCGATACCGACAACGACGGCGTGGCGGATGCGGATGACAAATGCCCGGCGGTGGCCGGACTGGCGAAGTACAACGGCTGCCCGATTCCGGACACCGACGGTGACGGCGTCAATGATGAGCAGGACAAATGTCCGGCTGTCGCAGGCCTCGCAAAATACAACGGCTGCCCGATCCCGGACACCGATGGTGATGGCATCAATGATGAAGAGGACGAATGCCCGAAGGTCGCGGGCGTCGCCACCTACAGGGGTTGTCCGATACCGGATACCGATGGTGACGGTGTGAACGATGAAGAAGACAAGTGCAAGACCATCGCCGGCCTGGCAGAGAACAATGGTTGTCCGAAGATAGATTTCAACGCCAATAACGTACAGTTCCTCAGCGGCAGTTCAACCCTCACCAGTACTGCGAAAGCCGAACTGAACAAACTGGCGAACATCCTGAACAAGGACTATCCGCTGGTCAGGGTCGGGATCGAAGGACATACCGACAA
>CAJBPC010000359.1 GCA_903957405.1 uncultured bacterium
AGAAGAAGCCAAACCCCGAAGCTCCATGGGTGCCCTGCATAAGATACGGCAGGAAATGCAGCAGAGAAGCCAGGGTGACAGGGTGTCTGGCACAGCGCTTACCGAAGCGCTGCTGAAAGAGGCCTGGGAGCAATACATAAACCACCTGACAGAGCAAAAGAACCACACCACGGCCACTAACCTGAAACATGCAAGGATTGCCATCACCGGGGAAAAAACCTTCGATATCCACACAGATACCAATCTCCAGCAACGTTTCATCGAACAGGAACGAGGCGGGCTGATCGAACACCTGCATAAATTCTTCAATAACCGGCTGATCACCTACCAACTGGTACTGGATATGTCTGCAGATGACAATGAACCGACGGAAAGGCCGCTGAGCAAAAGGGAACAGTTCCTGCTCATGTCGGGGGAGTATCCGCTGGTGTCGGCATTGAAAGAACGACTCAAGCTCGATCTCGACTGATACCATCCTCTCGGAGGAAAAATAATCGCCGTCGCGGTCTTCATATCCCTTTCCAGGTCAGGCCACGCATAAGTTGTCTTTATCGTTTTGCACATTTGCATTAATTTCGACCTTCAATCAGATTTAGAAACATAAACCTACTGCCCGTTATGGCCGAAGTCATCAGGATGCCACTCCTCAGCGATACAATGACCGAAGGAAAGATCGTCACGTGGAATAAGAAAGTCGGGGATAAGGTTAAGAGCGATGATGTGTTGGCGGATGTCGAGACGGATAAAGCCACCATGGAGGTCGTAGGGTATGCCGATGGTACCTTGTTGTATGTTGGCGTAAAGGAAGGAGAGGCGGCAAAAGTGAATGAAATCATCGCCATCATCGGCAAGGAAGGAGAGGATTTTTCCGCACTGCTTGACAAGCCCGCCCAAACCAAGCCTGCACCAGCCTCCGTGCCGATGCAAGCCAGCCTCTTTGCAGCACCATCCGTCACGCCCGAGCAACTCGGCGTCACCGTCATCAGAATGCCACTTCTCAGCGATACCATGACGGAAGGCAAGATCGTGCAATGGAACAAAAATGTCGGCGACAAGGTGAAAGCGGATGATAACCTTGCAGATGTTGAAACGGATAAGGCGACTATGGAAGTTGTGGGTTACACCGAAGGCACCCTGCTGCACATAGGCGTAAAGGAAGGTGAAGCCGCGAAAGTAAATAGTGTGATCGCCATCATAGGCAAGGCCGGCACCGACATCAGCGGTCTGCTGCAATCACTTGACAGCCCCGCAGTTACGGCACCCCAGACTGCCCCAGTCGCTCAAGCACAAACAACTGCTCCTGAAGTGCATACTGCTGAAGCAATCGTTCCGGCCTCTGATAACGGCAGGCTGAAAGCATCACCACTCGCAAAAAAACTCGCTGCCGAAAAAGGCATAGATATCCGCCTTGTTGCCGGATCAGGCGATGGTGGCCGCATCGTCAGAAGAGATGTAGACACCTACACTCCCCAGGCAGCAGCACCGGCCTTGCAACAGCCTGCCAGCCAACAGGCAGCGCCCGCCCCCATGGCAGCCATGCCTGCCGGTCTGGAGGGATACGTCGACACGGCGAATTCTCAAATGCGGAAAGTCATTGCCCGCCGCCTCAGCGAGAGCCTATACACCGCCCCGCATTTCTTCCTTACCATGGAAATCACCATGGACAACGCTATGGCCGCACGCACCCAAATGAACGAGGTGAGTCCGGTCAAAATTTCCTTCCAGGACATGCTCATCAAAGCCTCTGCCATGTCTCTGCGCAAACACCCGGCAGTCAACAGCAGCTGGATGGGGGATTTCATCCGCACCTACCAGCATATCCATATCGGCAGTGCCATCGCATTGCCAGACGGACTGATTGTGCCCGTGGTACGATTCGCTGACCAGAAAAGCCTGTCGCAGATAGCGGCAGATGCCAAGGAATTGTATGACAAGGCACGTAATAAAAAAATCCAGCCGGCCGAATTCAGCGGGAACACCTTCACCATCTCCAACCTTGGAATGATGGACATCGACGAATTCACCGCAATCGTCAACCCACCCGATAGCTGTATCCTTGCCGTGGGCAGAATAAGCGAGAAAGTGGTTCGCCAGGGCGATGGTTTCGGCGTCATCAACGTCATGAAAGTAACGCTCAGCTGCGATCACCGCAGCGTAGATGGTGCCGTGGGAGCCGCTTTCCTGCAAACCCTAAAAAAATTCATGGAGAATCCGGTGACCATGCTTGTCTGATCGGAAGTTTTTCCTGAATGAGATACTATAAGGAACGCTTGCGGATGATCTTCATCTGAAAGCGTTCCTTTTTTTTATGCTTCAGATACCCGCCTTCGCACCTTATGATCCCTCCATCCGGAGTGAAAACCATCCCATTCCACCACACGCCCCGCAAAAAATCTTACTCTCCCCGTTGCGTGACATCACGCAGTAAGACCGGACAAATATGACAGTTAAGTGATATTAAAGGATTTTGATCCTCCAAATGGTCATGAAATGCTGGATAATTATCTTTTTCTTAACATATTTAATGTTATTTGTTAAAATAATTGTAATTTTTCTTAACGGTTTAGGTCAACAAACCAATACCTCCTGAACGGTATCCTTCATAATTGCTTGCGAGATATCCAAGTAGCATCTTCAACTTTCTTTATTTA
>CAJBPC010000360.1 GCA_903957405.1 uncultured bacterium
CCTGAAATACTCCACGATGTCGTCGTCGAAAACATCCTTGTCAAACACCGGCAAGAATAATAACCAAACGCCTTCCGCCACTTGGTACTTACCGCTGTTTTTTTCTTTCCTCACCTCCTCGGGCATGGTCCTTTTAGGAGGGAATTTTTTCTCTGCTGGCTTTTTACTGAAATCCCGGAAATAAGGAAAATCAATCTGGTCGAGGAAAACAGGGAAGGTCACCTTATCAACTTCCACCATGACCATTTTGGGATTTATGAAATCCACAATATGCCCTTCCTCTCCTGAATGCAGCATCATGATCTTGTCTCCGACCTGATATTTCATTGTTTCACCACCTCGTAATTTTATTCTCCCAATTTACAGAACGCGTTCATTCCCTTTCACCAGCCTGCTTTTCCTGTTGCCATATAAAAAATACACCATCAATCCCGCAGCCATCCATCCAAAGAAAACAAGCCAGCTCTTTGCCGGTATCTCGATCATCAGGTACATGCAACACATCACCCCTAACACGGGTATCAAAGAATAGTTTCGGGTGAAGGAGAATACTGAGAGGATGGCGGAAATGATGATGAAGAGGACAAATAGGATCTCTTGATGACTTTCATCCCGTATGTTCAGAAAAGCATTTTGCGTCCTGTCGCTGAACACCCAGATGAATGATAAAAACAGGATGGGAATGATCCACTTGCCATTGATATAGGGCAGGCTGAACTTACCGGGTTCTTTCGCAATGCGGGGCAACAGCAATACACCGCCGCTTACGAGTACAAATGCGAACAAGGTACCGATGCTGGTGAGGTCTGTCATCAAGCGGTCGTCCACGAAAAGTACCAATACCGCTACCAGCGCCCCGGATACGATCGTGGCGAATGCGGGGGTTTTGAATTTCTTATGGATGGTACCAAAAGAGGCAGGCAATAGACCATCACGGCTCATAGACATCCAAATGCGGGGTTGACCGAGTTGGAAAACCAACATCACACTGGTAGCGGCCACCACGGCACTGACAGAAATGATGAAGCCTATATGCCTCATACCGATTTTTTCAAATACATAGGCCAAAGGATCCGTGACACCTTCGAATTCCTTATAGTTCACGATGCCTGTGATCACCAGTGCCGTGACGATGTAGATCACCGTGCAGATCAATAGTGAGTAAAGCATACTCCTTGGCAGGTCCTTCTGCGGATTTTTACACTCTTCCGCTGTTGTTGAAATGGCGTCGAACCCGATGTATGCGAAGAAAACGGCTGACACTCCTTTCAATACGCCCGTCATCCCATTGGGTAAAAACGGGACCCAATTAGTCGTCGTGCCTTCAGAAAAAATATACCAAAGACCTATCCCGGCTATGAAGATCAATACCGCGATTTTTATGAAAACCATCATATTGGCCGTACGCTTGCTTTCATGTATGCCGATATAGGCGAGCAGGGTCACCAGTATGACGATGATGAACCCGGGGAGATTCACGATGAAGCGGAACCCGGCGAATGCTGGCGCTTTGCTATAAACCAGATCCGTTACCGGTTTCCCGTTTGCAATGGCATCGGTGTATGCCATCTTCGCCGTCTGGTAGCCGACGGTAAGCCATACCGGCAGGTCAAGACCGAATGCCCTCAGGATATTATTGAAATATGCACTCCAGGATATGGCCACTACGATGTTTCCAATGGCATATTCAAGAATGAGTGCCCATCCTATGATCCAGGCCACAACCTCTCCGAAAGTGACATATGAATAAGTGTACGCACTGCCTGACACGGGCACGCGAGACGCGAACTCCGCATAGCATAGCGCCGTGAAGCCGCAGGTGATGGCTGTGATCAGAAAAAGAAACACGACGCCCGGTCCTCCGTTGAAGGCCGCGGCACCGATCGTGGAAAAGATTCCTCCACCGATGACGGCTGCCACACCCATAAATGTCAGATCACGTACGGTCAGGATCTTATGCATCCCATTGCCTCCATGCCCATCCGTCTGCCCTGCCGCCGACTCGGCAAGTATGGTCTCAATTGATTTTTTACGAAACAGTTTGTGTGCCATGTGGAGTATTGTGGCTTCAATATAACACTAAATTGGAATTCACTCATGCACCTGCGCCATCCTTGCATTCCATCCGGAATCATGCCATCAAATGCTTCAGGTATGCCGTGTTCATTTGTCCCGCTGGACCAGATAATGCATCAGGTCTGTCAGTGGCTTTTTTCGCACGGAGGTGACGGCGATCTCATCCAAATGTCCGATCGCTTCCCTAATGTATTTTTCCTTCAATTCCCTTGCCCATGCATCTATCCCGCACTGACGGAAAAATGCAAGGACCTTTTCCACCTTGTCAGGACGATCGCTCTCCATGAGGCTTGTGAGTTCCTTTTTCCCTTCCTTGCCGGCGGTTTCCAGCGCGTGAATTAGGAGGAATGTCTTTTTGTTTGACATGATGTCTCCGCCTACCTGTTTTCCGAATTTCTCCGGATCTCCGAACGCATCCAGGTAATCATCCTGTACCTGAAAGGCGATCCCGAGTTTCTTACCGAATTGATAGATATGTTGCTGGTTGCCTTCACCCGCACCACCGAGTATCGCCCCCATCCGCAGGCTTGCCGCTAGGAGTACGGAAGTCTTAAGGCTGATCATATGGATATATTCATGCATATCCACCATTTCCTTTTTCTCGAAATCCATGTCCAGTTGCTGTCCTTCACAAACCTCCATCGCCGTTTGATTGAACAGGGACAGGATTTTTTTCAGGTAGCGACCATCGATGCGTTTGAGGTATTCATATGCCACCACAAGCATGACATCACCTCCCAACAGGGCCGTAGGTTCACCATATTTCGCGTGTACAGTTGACATCCCCCTCCGCAATGGAGCTTTGTCCATGATGTCGTCGTGTATGAGTGTGAAATTATGGAAGAGTTCCACCGCCACCGCCATGGGATAGGCATCCGGATTGATCTCCTCAAAAAGTTCATTGCCCATCAGACACATGACTGGCCTCACGCGCTTGCCGCCCAGCTTGAGAAAATAATTCAGCGGTTCGTATAGGGATGCCGGCTGTTCCGGGAAATGTTTTTGATGGAAAAATTCATCGAATTTCTCCTGTAACTCCAGGAAATTGTGCATATCTGTTGGATTTTCTTTTTTCAAGGTAATGGACTATTGTCGTTTTTTCGAACCACCGCGCTTTTTTACGGGTGCTGTCGCGACCGGATTGTCCGGCAGAAGAACCCACTCATAGTCAAGCTGTCGTTTTACAAGGTTGGCAGCGATCACTTTGACCCTGACCCTGTCGCCCATGCGGAAGGCCTGTCCGCCTCGTTTTCCAACAAGGCAGTAGTCCTCCTCTATGTGGCGGAAATCATCGTAATCCTGCAGGCTCATGATGCTTACAAGCCCCTCGCATTTGTGGTCCACCGTCTCCGCCCAGAAGCCGAACGCCGCCACACCGCTGATCACGGCATCGAACTCCTCCCCTATGAACTGACGCATGTATTCGACCTGCTTATATTTATTTCCGGCCCTCTCCGCCTCCATTGCCGCGCGCTCCCTTGCGCTGCTGTGCCGGCATTGCTCTTCAAGTTCTTTGTTGGGCACAACGTTTTCTGAAAGCACCTGCTCCATGATCCGGTGCACCTGTATGTCTGGGTATCGGCGGATGGGGGAGGTGAAATGGCAGTAATGCTCGAA
>CAJBPC010000361.1 GCA_903957405.1 uncultured bacterium
AACATGCAGAACCTCTCGGGCGCCTTCAACTCGTCGACCGAACGATTCTCCGCAGTCTCCGCACATGGAGAGTACAGAAACCGAACGCGTAACCGAAAATGGGACATGCTGCTCGCCGGACGATTTCACGTAGCTGGACGGTTTGCCGGGGATTACTCCGCGGAGGCCCGGATCAAGCGGTCGCTGAGCAAAAAACTGGGCAACCTCGAACTGGGTTTCCGCAATGTCAACAAAAGCCCTTCCATGCTCTATCAGGGCATCTCGTCCTTCCCCCTGCCGGCTCCAGCATCTGTCAACCGGGAGAATATCACACAGTTGTCCGGCACCCTCGAACTGCCGGCCATTCGCACACGCATCAGCGGGGATTATTTCCTGATGAGCAATTACACCTATTTCTCCGGTTTCAACGAAGCGCAACAGGCAGGTCCGCTCTTCAATTTGCTCAGGATCGGATTGAATAAAGAATTCAGGATCGGCAGGCATTGGCGTTGGTACCTTGACCTCCACGCACAGATCACCACAGCGGATGCGCCCGTCAACCTGCCTTTGATATACACCCGCAACCGGATCGCATACGAAGGGAGGTTCTTTCAAAACCTTAATCTCTCCACGGGCTTTGACGTCCGCTACATGACACCGTTCAAGGCGGATGACTATTCACCGGTGCTCGGTCAGTTCTTCCTTCAGGATGACGTGCAAATCGCTAATCTGCCCGATGTGGCGGCCTTTTTGAATTTTCGCATCCGCAATTTCACAGCCTTCACCAGACTTGAAAATCTAAATACCGTGACACTCCAATACGGATTCGGATTCAAGCATGCGAACCTTGCCGCACCATTCTACCCCACGCAGGATATGCATTTCAGATTGGGCGTATTCTGGATTTTCGTGAATTGATTCGATTGTCGGGGAATGGCATCGAAGGAATCTACAAAGACGAGCAAGGCCCTTGCCGTGTCAAAAGCCTTGTCTGAACGATGTTCCACGCCTCGTGACCCTCCCAAGGGCCCAGTACGTAAGCTTTGTCGAGAGCATCCCCAGACCTGCACCCGCCAGCACTTCACTCAACTGATGCTGTTTGCCCCGGATACGCATGAATCCCACCGCACCCGCCACCAGATAACCACTGACACTCCACACCGGGTGACTGTGCTTCAGCTCCTGCCGGAGGATTTCCGCACCACGGAATGCATTCGCGGTATGCCCTGAAGGAAACTGCGTGCCTTTCAGCTCAAATCGGTCCATTCGCTCGCTGACTTTCCGCAGGATAAAACCTCCGCCTCCCGTGATGAGTATCGACCCGGCATCTATGAACAGATGCTGACGGAAAGAATGACGGGTCTTCACATGGAAGGCATCAAGCACATAAATCGATGCCGAAGGGGCCCACTGCAGATATGTGTCGAGGTGGAAAGTGCCGGAAGGATCTTTCGTGGCATTCCAGATGCGGTCGTCCAGATCCCCGATGGCGGGTATCGCCGGTTTCAGGCAGCCATATGCAAGCATCGTGCCGGGCAGGATCAGGGACTTTGGCCTGAAAGCACCATGAAGACTGTCTTGCACCGGGGCATTCATCTGAGTGGAACGTTGTGCCATCGAATGGCCGATGCTTGCGACGAGCAACACCGTGAAAATGATTTTTTCCGTCATGTGATTTCGGGTGATGACATCCTTGCTGTACACGATCCGTTCATGTATCGCATGCAATGTTACGGCATTGACAACGGAAAATCACACCGCCAAGACCTTGGCCACCCGCCATTTTTTTAAAATGTTAAAAGATGGCGCATCCCTTTTGATGTCAGTGAATAGCAATAATTTTACACAGTGAAGAAATTCCTATCCATAGTGCTTGCAACCATCTACCTGGCCGTGTCCAGCGGAGTGGTCGTCAGTGTGCACTATTGCATGGGGGAAGTCGCCGGCATCGGCATCGGTCACGCCGAGGCTGACAGATGTGGCGACTGCGGGATGGATAATGACGGGTGCTGCCATGATGATGTCAAAGTCTTCAAGATCAGTGACTCGCACGCATCCACAACATCTCATTATGATCCGGTAAAGGCTGTGTCATGGGCCGCGCTGCTGTCGCCTCCCCATGATGTATCATCTCCGAACCTTCGCTTGCTGCCAGCCCTTGTCAGCATCGATCCCCCTGAACCGGATGGCAGATCCCTCTGCATCTGGAATTGCGTTTTCAGGATCTGATACGCGTATCATCATCCCTTTTACCGTATTTTATTTTGCAGGGAAATAACCCCTGTGTACCATCATTCAAATCTTACGATCATGACATCGAAATCATATGTATTAAGTCTCGTTTGTATTTTATTCATCTCCATCTCCACATTCGCGCAAAAAAACAATTCCGAGGATATCAAGGTTTGGGGTAATTGTGGCATGTGCAAGAGTACCATAGAGAAGGCCGCTAAGTCTGCAGGTGCCGCGGAAGCCGATTGGAACGAGGATACGAAAATCCTCACCGTTTCATACGATGCTTCCAAGTCCGGTAACCAGAAAATC
>CAJBPC010000362.1 GCA_903957405.1 uncultured bacterium
ACCTCCGTCACCCCGACACAAGCGAATTCCACCAGAACCGGAATAGACAGCAATAGGATGGCATATTCCGTCAGCCCCGATGATTGACACAATTTTGCTACCCGTCAGATCCTTGCTTGCATGGTGAGGCAGACTGGAACCATTCGTCAGCTTACCCATCACATTGTAAATTTCTCCTTTATTGAGGTTCACTGTGTACGTCTGACCGGGCATCCAGTTATTCGATGTAGTATCGGAAGGGGTGATCAGCAACCGGGTGTTATCTTCCGGGGCGATGACGTAGAACCAGGAATACCAGTCGGGGCCGTTTACCACAACCGGATCCACCAATGGCTGGGTGGATCCGGATCTGTCCTGGGCATAGTTGACAGAAAAATAGGAGTATCCGAACGTTTCCAAAGGCATCAGCATCGTGGCATTAGACACCATTGTGTTGTATTGATGGGCATATACGGTGATAGGCATATCACTTTTTATGGAGATGCCCTTGGTGCTGAGTCCTTCTTTCAGGATGCGTGCATCATCAGAACCCGATTTGGGGATGATGATGCTGAAGTCAACCGTATTTGCAGGGATGGATACATTCCTTGTCCAAGCAGTGCCCTGTATCGAAACGGTCACATTGGCTGGCTGATCCGCACTGATATAGAGATGCAGGTCCTGGCTATTGACGACTGACTCATGAAAAAAAGAATAATTGAACCCATATCCAAGCCAGAACTCCTTGCCTTTATTTGATCGGTCTTGAGCATAGGTAGTTGACAACAGCAGTAAAACAAATAATAAAGAAATGATATCCTTTCCACGCATATTACAAATTTCAACATATTCATGTTACAGGCAAAAACATAAAAGTTACGTTTTTATAATACCTTTAACAGTATACATATTTCAAAAATAAAATAAGACTGACATGATGCATCTGAGGAAAAATATCTTTCCCTTGGTGTTTATGCTGACTGGATTTCTGCTTGTGAACAACGATGTTCATGCACAAGGCAGTCAGTACGACACAAAGAGTTGGCGCTTCAGTAACCCCCGGCCTTTTGGATTCACCGTGCTCGATGTGGATTACATCGACAATAATAATGTGATCGCCGTAGGCTCGGATGGGGGCATTGCCAAATCTACGGATGGCGGCAGCACTTGGACATACGGGGCATTCACTTTTGACAACCCTGCGGGTATAAAGGTGAAAAGCTCTTTTTCAGACCTGCATGCAGTGAATAATCAAGTGGTCTATGCTGTGGGTAACGGGGGAATGATGGCAAAGACAATCGATGGTGGTAACAACTGGTCATTAGTGAAAACCCCGCTTTACAATAAAAGCAGGAATATCAACACCGTCTGGTTCACCAATGCCACTACAGGTTACATTGGTGGACAATATAACACGCCTGACTCCCTTCCGAAATTGTATGTCACCAAAGACGGAGGAACCACCTGGGATTCGATTGCCGCCCCTGTTGGCGGTCTATCCCGAATCGGATATGTCAACAATCCCTATTTGGCTCCTGAACTGGTCAATGTAACCGCCAAGGACAAGGAGATACTACGCATTAAATTTATCAATGATTCTGTAGGATATGTATCCGGAACAGGATTGAGCACTTATCTTCCTATCAGAAACGTCAATTCTACAACCGGTGTACCATTAACTACCAATACTTCGTCAGCAGCGCATCACGCTTCGCTGCTTTGGAAAATAACCAGTGGCAGACTGACCGACTTTTCAACATCCAAAGAACGGTTAGGATATGGTGGGGTAACAATTTCTCCCGTTACGGTATCATCAAGATACGGACAGCCATCGCTATCCGCAACCACGCAGTCATATCGTGCTATGCATATTGAGAGCGATTCCACGGTGATCATCATGTCATTCAATAATAACATAGTTATCCGTGTACGTACTGGAAAGAATGACAGCACAGCGAATGTTGCCGTTCCCGGGTTATTTGAAAAAGGGAAATATGAAGTGCTGAATTATCCTTTCCCTCCGCTAAGCGCTCCTCCGATACCTAATCCGCAAAAATTACTTGTCAGTAATCCTTATAATATAGTGAAGGCTGCCAATGGGAAATTATTTGCGTCCGGTAACTTTGGCCTTATGGCCACATCGGTCGATGGTGGGAATAATTGGGTCATGGAAAGCTGCCTTCCTCAAGGCCGGAATTTCAGCAGTTTCGGAACCTGGGCCATGGATATCGCCCCCAATGGCAAGTTCCTCGTCATGGGCACCAATGGGGTTATGGCAGACTCTGCCACAGGCCGCACATGGGCTACAAAGTACAACACAACCCCGGCAAGTGCCGCGTACTCGGAGATAGAATTCGCGGACTGCAATACAGGCATCGCTACGGGATCTTCCTCCATTACCGTGACACGCGACGGAGGAAAAACCTGGATCGACAAAGCCAGGCTTGATTTCGCAAACCTTTATATTAGCATCACAGGCCTGGCATTTCCGTCGCCCACAAAAGCCTATTTCACGACGAATGCCGGTACACTCTATAAATCCACAGATACGGCAACCACGCTGGATCCAATTTATAACAATGCCAACTTTCAGTTCAACGATGTGGTAACGGTAGGAAACGACAGCATCTGGGTTGCGGGCAACAGTGCTTTTTCCGTGCCAGCGGCGAACCGAACGTCATCCGTTTTCCGGTCTTTCGACAATGGCGCCACTTGGCAGGTGATCGGTGGGTTCCCGACAGGATCGACATATCCCATCTTATCAAAAATTGCATTCCCCAACCGCACTGTCGGTTATCTGGCAGGCAGTAGGGGCGCGGTTTGGAAGACAACCAATGCCGGCACGACCTGGGTAGATATAAGTCCTTTCCCGTCGATCAACACGACCATGTCCTACACGGAAGTATTTGCACTGGATGCCAACACGGTTTTCCTATGTGGAAATGGCTTCCCTAGGAAAGTGGTGTATAAGTCAACGGATGGTGGTATGAATTGGACTGACATATCAGGTAATATCGCAGCCCTTGGAACGGGGAACCTTACTGGAATCTTAATGCATGATGCCAACAATGGATATCTGGTGTCACCTGGTGGTGTGCTGATCGTGACCAATGATGGAGGCACCACATGGAGGACTGACATCGCTCCGACAGGCGCACTTTTTGAGCATGCGGCATTCTCACCCAAGACGGTTCCGGCAGGTACGCCCATGGAACGCAGGAGGCTTTTTGTTGGCGGTGCCAGCATTGGAGGCGGTGCCCCCATGATGGAATACGGCGATACGACCAAACTCAATCCAACCTTTACGGAAACCGTGACCGGTGCGAGTTGTACGAGCCCCAACAGCGGAAGTATCACGGTGACTGCATCTGGCGGCCTGGCCCCATATACGTACAGTATCGATGGAGTGAACTTTCAGACATCCAATGTCTTCACCGGATTGACAAGAGGCCCTAAGACCGTTACGGTCAGGGAAGTTGCATGTGGGAATTCGTTCAGTAAAACGGTTACTATTCCGTTCGCAGACAATCTGACACTCACTGCCAGCAACGATACCACCGTTTGCTCAGGTGCGACTTTCAGCCTCTTCGCGGCAACCAATGGCGCTGGAGCGACATTTGCATGGACACCGGCCACTGGACTTTCCACGCCTGCAAGTGCAACCACTTCAGCCAGCATAACCAGTGCCACAACCTACACGGTGACCGCTACACTGAATGGTTGTACACGCAACGAACCGGTCGTGATCGGCATCAGGCCAAATCCGCCGGTGAATGCCGGTCCGGATGTGACCATAGTAGCAGGGGAGGATGTCGTCCTGAACGGCAGCAGTACCGCAAATGTAAGGTCCATCACATGGACACCAACAACCGGTATGACAGGTCCAAACCAGTTCAATCCGACCGTAAAACCGGCACAGACCACGACATACACCTTGACTGCGGTTGACAATACAACGGGTTGCACCGGATCTGATAATGTCACAGTCACGGTTATCCCGTACTGCATGAAAGTGATGAATGCTTTCACTCCGAATGGAGATGGCATCAACGACCGGTGGATTGTCACCACAGCGGATGTCTGCGCAAGCAATGTGAATGTGAGCGTATTCAACCGCTACGGACAATTGGTTTATAACAATAAAAACTATGTGAATAATTGGGATGGCACGGCCAATGGAAAGCCAATTCCTGACGGCACATACTATTACATGATCAAGTTTACCCTGATCTCCGGTAAAGTGGGTGAACTGAAAGGAGACGTAACGATTCTCAGATAATCTAAAAATGCAACGCATGAAATTCAGGATAATATTCATCATAACAGCAGTGCTTGCAGGTCCGGGTTTAAAGGCCCAGCAACTGCATACATCATCGATGTATGAACTGCAGACCATTTTTCACAACCCTGCGATGGCAGGAAACCTCCGCAGCGACATGGTAGGTTTGAGCTACAGGAGCCAGTGGAGCGGCATCAGCGGGAGTCCACAGACAGCCACGCTGTTCGGCAGCTTCGATCTTCCTAAAAACCTTCTTGGTGTTGGGGGATATGCCTATAACGATAGAACCGGACCGACTTCCAGGACAGGTGTCCAACTGGCTTTTGCAAAACATCTGCCGATATCTGAAAAAGCGAGGTTCTCTATTGGTCTCGAGACCCGCTTTTTTCAATTCGCGATCGATAGGAGCAAGCTCAATTCGATCGCTGGAGATCCGGCTCTGGCCGGTGCTGATAATCGGTTCAAGTTCGACATGGGTTTTGGTTTAGCGTACAACACGGAAAAACTTCAACTGGGATTCTCCATATCCCAGTTGATCCAGTCAAAACTTGATTTCTACACCGGAAACCTAAGTACCAACGCTGAAGGGAGACTCTACAGGCATTATTATCTGCATGGTTTGTACCGCTTTGAAACTGCCGGTGGAACCACTTTTGTGCCTAATTTCCTGATGGTCATGCTTCCAAATATCAGCAAATCTGAGATACAGACTGGTCTGAGGGTAGAACGTGACATGCTATGGGTTGGCGCAGGATATCGTTTCAACCAAAGCTATATGCTTACCGCAGGCGTGAATATCAACAAAAACTTTTCTGTTGGATATGCTTATGATGATTACATCAATCCGCTGAGTACTTTCAGCGCGGATGGCGGAGCTGGAGGCCACGAACTAATCATGCGGTATAATTTTAACCATAAGCCCAGTACGAGGCTCAAATAAAACTGATTTTAAAATCAACGGATAAGCCCATCATTGTCGATTACATTGAT
>CAJBPC010000363.1 GCA_903957405.1 uncultured bacterium
AAAATAAAATCGACATGGAACTGTCAGGCATGCAAGTGGAAAAAATTGAAAACAAAGAATGGGAAGAAGGGATGGCCTCATCGATCCGTACCGGCCTGCAGGCAGCCATCACAAAGAACCCCTCAATTGACGGGATTTTAATACTCGTGTGCGACCAGCCTGAGATAACGGCGGACCTGCTTCAGAAATTGATGACCTTGCAAGCCGATAGTGGTGCAGCGGTTGCGGCGTCAGCCTATGGAGGCATTTTAGGCACGCCTGCCCTCTTCCACAGCAGCCTCTTCCATGAACTGTTGGGGCTCAGAGGAGACACAGGAGCAAGGAAGATCATGCAAACACATTGGGCGGATGTCGCACAGTTGCCTTTCGAAGCGGGATCACAGGACATAGACACGGAATCCGATTACCAACAGTGGATGATACAATCAAAACAACAAGCATGATCAGGGATTCCTTCAATCGGATTCACAACTATCTACGGATATCCATGACCGACAACTGCAACCTTCGCTGCTTTTACTGCATGCCGGAAGAGGACTACTCCTTCACGCCCGCAAGTCGGCTGATGCAGAAGGATGAGCTCGTATCCATCGCAAAGGTCTTCGTGCAGCATGGTGTCGACAAGATCCGGCTGACCGGTGGGGAACCGCTGGTCCGCAAGGATGCCGCCGAGATCATGCGCGCACTCTCAAAACTCCCTGTCTCCCTAACCATGACCACCAATGGTTCGAGGCTTCATGAATTCACCGAAGTGTTCAGGGAATGCGGGATAAAGTCACTCAACATAAGCCTCGACACCCTCGACCGAGACAAGTTCAGCGTCCTCACCCGTCGTGACCAGTTCGACCGGATCACGGAGAACATACGGCTGTACATCGAAGAAGGTTTCCATGTGAAAGTGAACGTGGTCGTCATGCGGGGCATCAACGACATGGAACTGAATGATTTCGTGGAGTGGACCCGCCACGAAAACGTACATGTGCGTTTCATCGAATTCATGCCCTTCACCGGCAACCGTTGGAACAGCGATAAAGTGTTCACCTGGCAAGACATGATCGATCGCATCGGAGCACAATACGAGATAGAACGCCTTGAGGACGGCCCGAACGATACCGCCAAAAAATACCGCGCACACCGGCATACCGGCACCTTCGCCGTCATCAGCACGATGAGCGCCCCCTTCTGTGCAGGCTGCAACCGCATGCGGCTCACCGCCGACGGGAAACTCAAGAACTGCCTGTTCTCGAAAACCGAGACGGATCTGCTCACACCATTCCGTAACGGAGAAGATATCCTACCACTCATCCGGGCCAGCATCGATGCAAAAGCAAAAATGCTGGGCGGACAGTTCACGGAGGATTTCGAACAGATACACGCGGAGGATATCGATAACAGAAGCATGATCACCATCGGTGGATGACGACCGGGAAAACCGGTTTTGTAAAAATCCCGGCGGATGTATGTCCTCCTGTTCAGGAAAGTTCCAAGGCATCGTTCAGTAAGAAAAAAATAAAGATGATCTCCGTTTCAGAAGCAAAGGCACTTGTCATCCAACACGTCTCCCGACTCGCTCCACGTACAATTCCCCTGGAAAAAGCGAATGGCCTGGTATTGGCAGAGGATCTGCACGCCACACAAGACATTCCCGCCTATCCGCAGTCTTCCATGGATGGCTACGCTTATGCACACGACGGATTGCTCCGGCACGGATCGCTTGACGTCTCAGTCGTCGTGGCGGCCGGCAGTGAGGAAAACCCGCGACTGCTGCCGCATCAGGCCGCAAGGATCTTCACAGGAGCACCCGTGCCTGAAGGCGCTGACACCATCGTGATGCAGGAGAAATGCATGGTAAAAGACGGAAAGCTGAACCTGACGCATCCCCTGCCGGTGAAGGGAGAAAACCTGCGCCCCATGGGTTCGGAGATCCGGAAAGGAAACATTGCCCTGGAATCGGGAGACCGCATCACGCCGGCCGGGATCGGACTGATCGCAGGCATCGGCGTGGCTGAAGTATTCGCTTACCCTTTACCGTTAGTAGGCATCATCGTCACCGGCAACGAGCTGCAGGCACCGGGCAACCCGCTGCGGCACGGACAGGTATACGAATCCAATTCCGCCACCTTGAAAGCGGTGCTAAGGCAGGTCGGCATCGATGAAGTGAGTGTTTTCAGATCTCACGACGACCCGGTCGCGCTCACAACCCTGCTGGAGAAGGTCCTGGACTCGCACGACATGGTGCTGCTGACCGGAGGCATCAGCGTAGGAGACTTCGACCATGTGCTGCATGCCACGGAAGCTTGCGGAGTCAAAAAAATATTCCACCGCATACGACAGAAACCCGGAAAGCCCCTTTATTTCGGGATGCTGGGAAACAAACCCGTATTCGGACTTCCAGGCAACCCCGCCTCGGTGCTGACCTGCTTCTATGAATATGTGGCACTGGCACTGGCGCGGATATGCGAGAGGGATAGCCCTGTCATGGTTTGTCAGATGCCTGTCGCCGCTGGCTACAGGAAGCCCGCTGGATCGACCCATTTCCTGAAAGGGCGTCATCACAACGGAACGGTCACCATAATGGACGCACAGGAATCCTACCGCTTGCGCTCATTTGCCAGGGCGAACGGCCTGGTCGTGCTTGACGAAGGCACGACCGAGCTATCGGCTGGCGATCTTGTGGAAGTGCATGTATTCCCCACGTAAAAATTTAGTGATGGATCCCATCGCAATATTCTGCCTGCTGCTGATCATTGTCGCATTCCTTTATGCAGCCGTCGGGCATGGCGGTGCCAGCGGATACCTGGCCCTCATGGCACTCTTCGGTTTCAGTCAGGATTTGATGAAACCCACAGCCTTGCTGCTGAATCTATTCGTTTCGCTTATCGCATTCGTACAATACCGCCGCAGCGGATATTTCAACCTGAAGGTCTTTCTCCCACTGGCGATCGCATCCGTGCCGATGGCATTCGCAGGAGGCATGCTGGAGGTGGATGACACCCTTTACAAACGAATCCTGGGTCTGCTGCTGCTCATCCCCATTGCAAGATTCCTCATCGCGGATGATAAAGCTGGTATCGGACACCGTGAGCCAGACCTGGTCACTTCACTGATCATTGGTGCCGCCATCGGGTTCTTGTCAGGCCTTATCGGGATCGGAGGAGGCATCCTGCTTTCGCCGTTGTTGCTGTTATTGGGATGGACGGATCAAAAACAGACGGCAGCCATCAGTGCTCCCTTCATCTTCGTAAATTCGCTTTCAGGACTCGGTGGTCAGCTTGTCAATGGAATGGAGATCAGCAGCGACATGATCCTCTTCGCATCGCTTGCATCCGCGGGCGGACTGGCAGGTGCCTGGCTTGGTGCAAAAAAATTCGACCCAAAGATCATTCGAATGCTGCTGGCAGGCGTGCTCCTGCTGGCCGCCTTCAAGCTCTTGTTCACCCGGGCATGATGGCCGTCAGGTAACAGGTGATGGATTTCCCTCAACCTTTGGCAAGACGATTCGTTACATTTAACTGAAACAATACGCACAAAATGGATATCGAGGTGAAGGTTTTCGGACAATTGACCGATCTGACAGGATCGGCAGCCCTGCGCATATGTGATGTGCGCGACACCGACGAATTGCGTGCACTATTGGCAGACCGCTACCCCCCGCTGAAAGATCACCCCTATGCCATCGCGGTGGACAGAAAAATCATTTCCGTCAAAACGAATCTTGAATCCGGCAGCGTCGTAGTGCTCATGCCGCCATTCTCCGGCGGATAACAAGAACATTCTTCCATATTCAGCGCAGATACGAATACATGCTCAACCCCTCAAATAACCGTTACCACCGGCAGATCATCCTGGATGGATTCGGTGAATCCGGACAGCAGAAGCTGCTCGATGCCAAAGTATTGGTGATCGGGGCCGGCGGACTTGGATGTCCGGCTCTGCTATACCTGGCGGCTGCGGGCGTAGGACAAATAGGCATCATCGATGACGATGCGGTATCCATCGAGAACCTCCACCGGCAGGTGCTCTTCACCACCGATGACATCGGTCTGCCAAAAACACTTGCCGCGGCAAAACGCCTGAAGGCCCTCAATCCTGCGACAGATATCACGGAATATCCGTTCCGGTTAACCCCTACGTCATGCATGGAGATCTTCCCGAATTATGACATGATCCTCGACTGCACCGACAACTTCGCCACCCGCTACATGATAAACGACGCCTGTGTGCTGCTCCACAAACCCCTTGTGAGTGCCGCAGTATCGCAATACGAAGGACAGCTGGCCGTATTCCAGGTGACCGGCGGCCATGTCGAAGAACCGGTCAACTACAGGGACCTGTTTCCGGAACCTCCACCAGATGGCTTGATCCGGAACTGCGGAGAAGCGGGTATCCTCGGCGTACTGCCAGGGATCATCGGCACCCTCCAGGCAAATGAAACGATCAAACTCATCACAGGCATCGGCGTGACATTGGCCAACCGACTGCTCACATTCGACATCCGCACCAACACCATGACCGAACTGGTGCTGACCCGAAGTGACCATAGAAACCAATCGATGCCCGCGGATACGCAAGCTTTCCTGCAAATGGAATACGAACGGCCCTGCCACACCGAAACCACGGTAGTGGAGATCGGTGCCTCCACTTTCGACATGATGCTGAAGGAACCGGATGTGGTGGCAGTGGATGTCAGGGAACCCCATGAACATCCGCTAGTAACGGAATTCAAACATCTTCGGTTACCCTTGTCCGTTATGCATGAAGGACCGAATCCGATAACCGCCAGAAAAGTGGTATTCTTCTGCCAGACAGGTGTCAGGAGCCTGCAGGCAGCGTCGATGCTGGCAGCAGCGAGACCCGGCGGACATGAGGTATTCAGCCTGAGAGGAGGCATCATGCAATGGAAGTCACAGCAGAAAAAATCGCAACATGACTGAACGAAAAATGAAGAACATTTTCACACAGGGCGCGGTGACGCCGGGGTTCATCGCAGAAAGCATCGGCAAGCACGCTGAGCAGACGGCCATCGGCGGGCACAGCATCTTTCTCGGACAGGTGAGGGCGGATGTGACGGATGGCAAGAAGGTCGTGGCCATGGAATACACCGCTTATGAGGAAATGGCGCTGGAAAGAATGCACCGGATAAGGGAGGATGTCTTCGCAAAACACCCGATCACCTGCATGCATGTACACCACAGCCTGGGAATGGTGCGGACCGGAGAGATCTGCCTGTTCGTATTCACATCATCAGCCCACAGGGCCGCAGCCATCGAGGCCTGCAGCGAAACGGTGGAACGCCTCAAGGTGGAACTTCCCATCTGGGGACGGGAGATCCTGGAGGATGAATCACATCAATGGAAAGTGAATAAATAGAACATGGTTGACATCACAATAAAACACGACACACTGCGAAAAGCGGTCGCAAAGGCGGAACTATCGGTCTCCTCACTCGATACCATCGACGCGATACGCAACAGAACGGTCCCGAAAGGAGATGTCTTTGAATTTTCAAGGGCGGCCGGATTGCTGGCCGTGAAGAACACCGCTTCCGTGATACCCGACTGTCACCCTTTGCCGATCGAGTACACTTCCATCCGGCATGAGATCGACGGCATGGTGGTCAACATCTTCGTGGAAGTACACACCATCTACAAGACCGGTGTGGAAGTGGAAGCCATGCATGGCGCCTCCATTGTCGCCCTCACGATGTATGACATGCTCAAGCCCATCGACAAAGGCATACGGATCAGCAATATCCGGCTGGAATCAAAAATCGGTGGCAAGACGGGCTATAGCATGCCGGCAGGCGCATCCCTAAAGGCTGCGGTGGTCACCTGCTCCGATACTTTGGCAGCAGGCCGGGGAGAAGATATCAGCGGGAAACTGATCGTGGAGAAGCTGCTGACATACGGCATCAGGGTCATGGAACATTCAGTCCTGCCCGATGACGCGCAGCAGATCCGGAACACACTGCAGACATTGGCAGACCAGGGATACGATCTGGTACTCTTCACCGGTGGGACCGGACTTTCACCGCGGGATATCACACCGGATACGGTAGGGCCGATGCTCGACCGCGAGATACCCGGACTCATAGAAGCCGCCCGAAACTACGGACAGCGAAGAACACCATACGCCATGCTTTCAAGAGGTGTTGCCGGGTTCATCGGAAAGACCCTCGTCATGACTTTCCCGGGATCTCCTAATGCCGCTGCAGAATACATGGATGCACTTTTCCCGTACGTCCTGCATCTGTTCAAGGTCGCAGAAGGGGATCGGCACTGATTTTTTAAGATTGAGACCGAACGGACCAGACCATAGAGGTTAGCCAAGAATACTGCCGGTTGTTTACCACCCTTGGAGAGTACCCCCACCCTCCAAGGGTGGTAAATTCCACTGAATACACCGTCAGTTTGAACCGGACTTTGGGAAACCAGAAATAACTAGCCCAACCTTCTCCATGACATAGGTGATTTCATCATGGGTTGTAAAACGTCCCAGGCTGAAACGTATGGAACTTCTTGCAAGCTCATCTTCAATACCCATTGCCTTGAGCACATGACTGGGCTCTTGCTGGACCGATGAACAAGCCGAACCGGTGGACACGGCGACATGCCTCGACAGTGCCAGCACCAATGCCTGGCCGTCGACATCCCGGAATGAGATATTCGTGACGTTATGCAGTCTGTCCGATGGGGTCCCGTTGAGCCCGCTGCCTGGAATCGACAGCAGGGATGACTCGAGCCTGTCGCGCAGGAGAGCGATCCGCCGAACATCATCACCCATCAGGTCTCTGCATACCGCACAGGCCGCTCCCATGCCGATGATGCCTGGCACATTGAGCGTCCCACTCCGGAAACCGCGCTCATGACCTCCACCATCCATCTGCGCAACAAGATGCACCAGCTGTGGACGGCGTTGAATATAAAGCGCACCTGTTCCTTTTGGACCATGGATCTTATGTGCGGAGAACGCCATCATATGCATGCCGTCGAGATCGACATCGACAGGGATCTTCCCGACGGCCTGGGTGGCATCACAGAAAAAAAGCAGATCGTGTCTTTTTGCGCAGGAGGCGATAGCCTGCACGGGATGTAACAAGCCCGTCTCATTATTCGCATACATGAAAGCGAGCAAAATGGTATCCGGCCTTATGGCTGCCTCCAGAGCAGCAAGATCGATCATCCCAAAGGCATCTACCGGAAGAATGGTCAGATCAAACCCGCGTTGGGAAAGGCTGTGGCAGGTGTCAAGTACTGCTTTATGCTCCGTGGCACAGGTGATGATGTGTTTCCCCTTTGCGGCAAGATACCCGGCCGCCCCTTTTAG
>CAJBPC010000364.1 GCA_903957405.1 uncultured bacterium
TTCACGTTTGAAGATACCCGCTACCACCGGTGGGTTTAACCATATGGAAGTACCGATCTCCACGGTAGGGGGCGTACATGATATCCATCTGGTCTATCAGAACCCGACTTTGACAGATTCCAACGCTAACGGCATTCGCTTCGACTGGTTCCATTTCACAAAGGATTTTCCCGGAAAGGGCAAAGTTGGATATGATAGTGCCGTTTCCAGCTATCGCCAGCTACTCGATTCCCGTAAATTCACTTCGACACCTATCCTGCTGGATAATCCGGAAGATATGCATCGCCGAACTTTTGTGTTCGAAAAAGGCAGTTGGCTCGTACCCGGAAATGAAGTCAGCCCAGACGTTCCTTCTACCCTCCCACCGCTGCCAAAGGATGCACCCCGGAACAGATTCGGTCTGGCGCTCTGGCTCACCGGCACCGACAATCCGCTGACGGCAAGGACCATGGTGAATCGTGTCTGGGAGCAGCTTTTCGGACAGGGCATTGTTGAAACGCTCGAAGACCTCGGCACGCAGGGAATACCCCCGACACACCGCGAATTGCTCGACCATCTTTCATGGAAATTCATGCATGACCATGCCTGGAGTGTAAAGAAACTGCTCAAGGAGATCGTGATGTCGGCCACTTACCGTCAGGATTCCAGAACAGATGAGAAACTCCGGCGAATGGATCCCTTCAACAGATGGTATGCCAGAGGTCCACGAGTCCGCCTGACGGCAGAACAAGTCCGCGATCAGTCATTGGCTGTCAGCGGACTGCTCAGCAACAAAATGTACGGCCCAAGTGTGATGCCCTACCAACCGGAAGGCATCTGGCAGTCACCGTACAACGGCCAAAGCTGGAACAAAAGCAGCGGTGAAGACCAGTACAGAAGAGCGATCTACACACATTGGAAAAGGACAGGCCCCTACCCTTCCATCATCAGTTTCGACGGATCAGCCCGGGAAGTATGCATTTCCCGCAGGATCCGCACCAACACTCCGTTGCAGGCATTGACCCTGCTCAACGACCCCGCCTCCCTGGAAGCCGCAAGACACCTTTCTTTCCGCCTCCTCGATCGTTTAGGCAATGACCCGGGAAAAGTGATAGATGCAGCCTATCTCCGCGCCACCGGACGACCGATCGGAAGGGAACAAAAAAAGGCTCTGGAGAAATTATATGGCGATGCAGTTCAGCGATTCCAAAAAAATCCAGCAAAGACATGCGAGATGACCGGACTGCAAGACCAGTACAACAAACCT
Organism: uncultured bacterium; assembly: GCA_903957405.1. Lineage (GTDB taxonomy): Bacteria > Bacteroidota > Bacteroidia > Chitinophagales > Chitinophagaceae > Pollutibacter. The sequence goes on from CAJBPC010000364.1 coordinate 1,247, forward strand.
GACGCAGCCGCGCTGGTCGTTGTCAGCAATGCCATACTTAACCTTGATGAAGTACTAACGAAGAACTGAGCGGATATGGAACCCAATAAAAAAATTCAGCAAGAAGCATATCACCGGTCCCTGGAACACCGTACCCGCAGGCATTTCCTGCAGGAGTGCAGGACAGGCATCGGGATGATGGCATTGGGATCATTTCTGAATGGATGTGACTGGCTGGGTTCGCGTGAAGGTTCCACGCAGGCAGCTCCTGCTTTCAATCCGGCAAATCCCACCGCACCCAAAATGCCGCATTTCGCAGCCAAAGCGAAGTCCGTGATCTATCTGCACATGGCCGGTGCGCCATCACAACTGGAACTCTTCGACTACAAGCCCGATCTTATGAAACTCGATGGAAAAGATTGTCCACCATCGTTCCTGGAGGGCAAAAAATTCGCTTTCATCCGCGGTGTACCTAAAATGCTCGGCCCCCAGGCAGGCTTCCGACGTCACGGACAGAGCGGACTTTGGATATCAGACCTGTTGCCTCATTTTCAAAGGGTTGCCGACGATGTGACCATCATTAAAACCGTCAACACCGACCAGTTCAACCATGGCCCGGCACAGTTGCTTATGCATTGCGGGACCCCCAGACTGGGTCGTCCCAGCATGGGATCATGGGTATCTTACGGTCTGGGATCTGAGAATAGCAACCTTCCGGGATTCATCGTACTAACCTCGGGTGGAAAGAATCCGGATGCGGGTAAAAGTGTCTGGGGCAGTGGCTTCCTGCCATCCGTGTACCAGGGTGTTCAGTGCCGCTCCGAAGGAGAGCCGGTGCTTTTCATAGAGAATCCTGAGGGGATGGACAGGGATTTGCGGCGCGCATCCATTGATGCGATCAATGAAGTCAACAGACTCAGCCACGATGAATTCGGCGATCCCGAGATCCTATCCAGGATCTCCCAGTACGAGATGGCATTTAAAATGCAGGTAGCGGTGCCGGAAGTCATGAATATCAACGACGAGCCCGAGTATATTCACGAACTGTACGGTACAAAACCCGGGAAATCCTCTCTGGCCAACAACATACTGCTCGCTAGAAAGCTGGTGGAAAAAGGTGTCAGGTTCGTGCAGATCTTCGACTGGGGATGGGATACGCATGGTACAGGCCCGGATGGATCCATAGATATCGGCCTTGTGAACAAAAGCCGACAGGTCGACCGGGCAATGACCGCATTGCTGCTCGACCTCAAGCAAAGGGGATTGCTCGATGAAACACTCGTCGTTTGGGGCGGTGAGTTCGGTCGCACTCCCATGCAGGAGAACCGAGAAGGCAAACAAAATCCATATAAAGGAAGGGATCACCATGCCGACGCCTTTTGCATATGGATGGCCGGTGGCGGCATCAAAAAGGGATTCAGTTTCGGAGAAACAGATGAGATCGGGTACAATGCTGTCGAAGGCAAGGTTTCCGTTTATGATATACAGGCGACCATACTGAACCAGTTAGGTTTCGATCATGAAAAACTCACCTACGATTTCCAGGGAAGGCCTTTCCGGCTTACGGATGTGGAAGGATCCGTCATCCGGGATATCGTAGCCTAACCACCTCCTCTGATAATAGAAATTCCAAATAATGTCAATGTCAAGAAGAACGTTCATCACAAGTACTGCCGCCATTGCATCGTCCATCGAAGCGATGGCGGAACTCAAAACGCCCGCTTCAGCAGGGTATGCACTCAAAGTCATGGCCACCAACTGGGGCTTCCAGGGCGGCATGGCTGACTTCTGCAGTAAAGCGAAAAAAGACGGATATGACGGGATAGAAGTATGGCTCCCTGACAGTACCGGCGAAAGGGAGGAGATCTTAAGGGAAGCAAAAAAGAACGGACTCCTTGTCGCATTGCTATATGGCGGTGGAGATCATGACTTTTCAAAACACCTTGCGCAGTTCTCTGAAGGCATAACTGCTGCCGCAGCACTCAATCCGATTTATATCAATTGCCATTCCGGAAAGGACTTCTACAGTTTCGAACAGAACAAGGCCTGTATCGATTTCAGCCTGGAAGTATCCGCAAAAACGGGCATTCCGGTGTATCATGAGACTCATAGAGGAAGGGCATTATTCGCGGCGCACACGACCCGGGATTTCCTGGAGAAAATACCCGGACTTCGCCTGACCCTTGACGCATCCCACTGGTGCAACGTGCACGAAAGCCTACTCGCAGATCAGCAGGAGACCATGTCGGTCGTTCTGCCCAAAGTCTCTCATATCCATGCAAGGATAGGCCACGCGGAAGGTCCGCAGGTGAATGATCCCCGTGCACCGGAATGGGCTCAGGCAGTAAATGCCCATTTCACCTGGTGGGACGGTATCGTCGAGAGATTCAGGAAGGAAGGGAAGCCCTTGACTGTTTTGGCGGAGTTCGGACCACCGGATTACATGCCGACCCTCCCCTACACAAGGCAGCCGCTCTCTGACCAATGGAGTATAAACGTCCACATGATGCAGCTTTTCCGGAAACGATACGGATCATAAATGTTCGAATCAATATTCCTGTAAACAATATCGAAAAAACGTGCTGCTCTCATCTTTCATAGGTCATTTTCATCCGGTATTTGTACATCTGCCCATCGGCATCCTGCTGATGGGCCTCACCGTGCAATGGCTTTCGCGTAAGGACAGATACGCATCCTTGCGGCCTTCCGTCTCTTTGATACTGCTGATAGGAGCCGTCACGGCCATCATCTCCTGCATCACCGGATACCTGCTTGCAGAAGATGCCGAATATGAAAAGACCATGCTGGACAGGCATAAATGGCTTGGTCTGACGACGGCCATGGCATCGTCTATCGCTTATGCGTTCAGCACAGTACAATCCGAGGACCGACTCAGAAATAACATTCCCGGATATCTCGGAGCGTCGGTATTCGTCCTTGTCATGCTCACAGGACACCTTGGCGGTTCACTTACTCACGGTGCCGGCTACCTGATACAGCACGCACCTTTGCCGGTGAAAAAGCTTTTCGGAGCATCGGCCGGTATCGCTGAAATGAGATCCATCCCCGACGTGCAAGAAGCCCGCGCATACGAAGACATCGTGGCAGAAGTCATCCGGCAAAAATGCAGCAGCTGCCACGGCATCGAGAAGCAAAAAGGAGGACTTCGACTCGACAAACCCGAATTCCTACTCAAAGGCGGTAAGAATGGCAAAGTGCTCGCGTTGAACGACCCTTATGCCAGTGAGATCTACAAAAGGATCATGCTGCCTGCCAATGATGAATTCCATATGCCCCCAGCTGAAAAGCCGCAGCTCTCCTCAGCCGAGATGGCCTTGCTGCATTGGTGGATCAGCAACGGGCACGACTTCGGAAAAAAAATCAAAGAACTGCCGCAGACCGACTCCGTCAGACAAATGCTCAAAACATTTCAGACCGCAAGTCGACAAAACAACGCGTCAACTTCTAAACTGCCGTTGGCGGATGTCACCAAAGCACCCGAGAAAGTCATTGATAGCCTACGCAAAATCGGCGTGCTCGTCATGCCGATCGAGCCGGGTCGAAATCATTTGCAGGTCAACTTCGTGAATTGCACCATGTCAGCCGACAGCGCGACTGCATTACTGACACAACTCAGTGATCAACTGGTATGGCTGAGGTTGAGCGGAACGAAACTGACAGACAAAGGACTCAGGAATCTTGCCGGATGTAAA
>CAJBPC010000365.1 GCA_903957405.1 uncultured bacterium
ATCTCCGACCGGAAGCGTTTCTGTGCCTGCAGCCAGGAGGACGTGAACAGCGCTGCGAACAACGCGATGTGGTGGAATGATATCTTCATGTTCTGTGTTATGCAGGTTATGTAAAACTTTGTGCCGCAGGCATGGGCGGTTTCATCATTTCGTCTTCAGGAGCAGTGCGGAAAGCCTGTATTTCCGGTCGTTCAGTTCCTTCATGACATCCGTCATCCCGGTATGCAGCTTGTATCGCTTGTCCACCAGCCCTTTGTTCGAATCGTTGTTCGACGGGTCCGCGCTCGGGTCCGCAGGGTCGTTGTCCTGATACCTGAACCAATGCCATCCGGCGCAGTTGGGCGACTGCATGAGCGCGATGCAGAAGTTCTGATAATGGATGCCGCGTTCCTGCTGCGTTTTGACGAGCCAACCGGCACCGGATATGTTCGGCAGGCCGGAATCCATCGCCTTGGTGTAGAATTCCGTGATGAAGAATGGCCTGTCGCTCCACGCCGCCCAGTCGTTCATGTGTCTTGCTAACGGTGCCCAGTAACCGTAATAGTTGATGGATATGATATCGACGTACGGATGTGCCGACCGGAAAAGAAGCGGGTTGTCCTTCGCGGTCGAATGCAGCCGGCTGCCGAGGTACAAGTGTCTTGGGTCATGCTTCCGAATGGCGGATGATACGGTGCGGTAGTAGATTCCGGTGAGTGTGGATATGAACGATTCCTTCTGTTCGCGTGTGGCAAGCGCCGGATCCAATCCCTTTTCCCGCATCCAGCGGATGGCTGATTGCCGGCATGCGTCGGTGCTGTCGGCCACGGCGATGATCTTCGCGAACTCGGCGTGCATGAAGGCGATCTCGTTGTCAGAGAAATGTCCGAAGAGGTTCGGGTCGTCTTTCAGGTATGCGATCTTTTCCGCCACCCGGTCGCAGTAGGCTGCGAATCCGCTGTCGGTGATGAACGACAGGGCCGGATATTCTTTGCGGGATGGGTTCTTTTTCTTCGCTTCCGCTATGTACCCGCTGAGCATGTTCAGCTGTGTGCAGTAGGGGAAGGGACGGGTTGCTTTGATGTTGTAGGCCCGGATGGCGGCGGTATCCCCCCAGCAACCGGCCATGTTGAAGCCGAGTGCACGGAAATCGTTCACGGAGGCCTCTGTCCATCGGTCATCCGTTCCGAACATCGCGGTGAATGCCTGCTGGTTGTCGGGTGACTTTCCCTGCCGGAAGCTATTAACGGCGGAGACGATGAATGGATGTCCTTCAGGGTCGATGACAAGCCATCGTCCATCTATCTTTTCTGTGCGGAAATACCCGGTTGCCTTGAATTGTCTTGTTGCATCGCCCCCGTATCGGGAGAGCTTGTCAGCCTTGCCTTTGCTGAACCCGTTGATCATGTCCGTGGTATGCGATGCATGGGATTTCCAATCAGAATATCGGATGTTCCGGAGGCTGTCGCGGCTCCACGCTTTGGCCTCGACCATGATGGAATCATGGAACAGGGGTTTTTGTGCCATTGCCGGTCCTGCGATGGCGAGGATGAACAGGGACAGGGAGATTTGGTATGTCATTTTGGAGTATGAATGTCGTTTTTTCCAATGAAAAGGGGTGGAAAATCCACCCCTTTTTGTTTCCGATGTCGATGGGTTCAATATCCGGGATTCTGTTCCATGGGTTTCGTGAGGTTGGCATCGATCACGCTCTGCGGTATCGGCAGGATGGTGTCTCGGAGTGCGATCTTCGTTCCGGCATACAGGTTGTACTGCTTTGTCCTGTCGAACCAGGTGCCCGTGCGAAGCAAGGTGTATCTCCTGTGTTCTTCGGTCACAAGTTCGCGGGAGCGTTCGTCAAGGATGAATGCGAGTGTCACCTGTGCGGGTAGGATCACGGAAGCATTCGATCTTGTCCTTACGGTGTTGAGTGTCGCTGCCGCAGCGGTAAGGTCTCCCAGTCGGAACTGCGCCTCGGCCAGCAGCAGGTAGGTCTCTGCCAGGCGAAGATATGGCTGGTCGTTGAAGTTGGATGAGTTCTGCACGTCTGCGGGATCCGCAGGCGCCCAGTCCCATTTGCGGATGCTTGGCCAGTTGGATGCGGTGCTCCCATTGGGTGCGGGCTCTCCGCAGTTCACGCTCAGCCGGATCGTGTCTCCGATCTTGCCCCCGCCGACTCCTGTACGGTAACCCGGTGCGGCGCAGGTGGCAACGGTGTTCATGTTCGCATTGGTGGGCAGGGAAGCTGGATTGTTCATGAGGTAGAATAACCGCCATGCGAAGGACGAACCCCTGTGGTCATTCGGCTCGTATACGGAGAATGCGTATTTGGTGACGGCAAAGCGCGCGATGCCGCGGCCTCCGTTCTCTAAGGAGAAATTGATGGGTGTCTTTGCAGGGCTTCCCACGCGGATCTCATTGTACCGGTTCACCCACCAGCGGCGCATGATGTTGGCATCTCCTCCAAGGGATAAGTATTCATTCTGTATCACCCACAACGCTTCGCGGTTGCCCTGGCTTCTATTGGAGTTCTTGTCGAGAAACATGTCTGTGTATGGAGTGCCGGGCTGTGCGACATTCACACCGTAACGCGCTGTGATCAGACCGTAGTTCGGATTGGAAACGACCGCCTGCGCTTTGTCCTTTGCCTTTTGGTTGTCTCCCATGACCAGATACAGTTCTGCAAGATAGTGCTGCGCGACAACCTTGGCGGCCCTGCCTTCGGCAACCGGGAGGTCAGCCATCCCGGCCTCGGCGTCGAGCAGGTCCTTTTCCATGGCCTTGCGGATCTCCGCCACCGATGTCCGATCCCAGTCTGACCGGATGGTGCTGCCCTTTGATTCCTGTAAACTCAGCGGAACGGCACCGTAGAGGTATGTGAGGTGACGATACGCCCAGGCACGGAGGAGCTTCGCTTCGCCCACGATCTGCTTTTTCTCAGTTTCCGACCAGATGATGGAGGCATTCTCCGAACGGTCAATGATCGTATTAGCGGCGTTCACCGTACGATACAGCCATTCCCACAAGCGCCTGACGTAAGCGTCGGCGGGATTGAGCCGCACGCCGAAGTCGTTGAATACCTGTTCCGGGGCGCCTCCTGCCGGCCGCAGGCTGTAGGCATTGTCGACACCGACCACCGCGGCCGTGATGGCCATGTCGTTGGATGCGCCGTTGATCCCCTTTCGTTCCTCCCGCCAAAGGTTGTACAGACCGTATAAGCCCGATTCAAATCCCTGTTTGTTGACGTAAAGGTTGTCGGGTGCTATCACCGCCACGGGTTCCTCCACGAGAAAGTCCTTGCTGCAATTGCCGGTGCCCAGGACCAGTAAGGCCAATATGGAGAGTCTTGTAATCTTTTTCATGCTCGTTGTTTTTTGAAACTTAAAATGTCACGGTCATACCGACGATGATCTCTTTCTGTAGGGGAAGACCGAGCTGATCCGTCAGCTCAGGATCAAGCCCGCCATAGCGGGTGAACGTGGCAAGGTTCCTGCCGGTGGCATACACCTTCCAGGATGTCACATTGATCTTGTTCAACAACCCCGCCGGCAGCTCATAGGCGAGAGAGATGTCCTTCAGCCTGGCGAAGTCGGAACGCTCGTAGAAATTTACGCCGAGCGGATTGGCGTTCGCATCATTGGCGAAATGCGTGCCGTTGGGATTCGTCTCCGACCACCAGTCTTTCTTGGTGGTGTTGCGGCGCACATCCGAGAAGACGTTGTCATCCTCCAGCTGGTTTCTTTTGGTGATGCCGTTCACCCCGTGGAAGAACACCATCAGGCTGATGCTCTTGTATTTGAAGGTGTTGGTGAGTCCCCAGATGAGTTTGGGATCCTCATATCCGAGGATGGTGCGGTCGCTGGCCGTGTTGATCACGCCGTCGCCATTGACATCCCTGACCTTCACCCATCCCGGCTTTGCCGTCGGCTGTGCGGATTTGGCGACTTCTTCCGCCGACCTGAATACCCCGTCGTAAGGCAGCCCGTAGATCAGGTTGATCGGCTTGCCGATGAACCACTGGTTGCCAATGTCATCCTTGCCATCGCCGTAGAGGTCCACGATCCGGTTCTGGTTGTGCGAGACGTTCAACCCTGTCGTCCAGCTGAAGTCCTTTTTTCGGATGTTCGTACTCGTTAGTCCGAGTTCGATGCCCTTGTTGGCGGTCTTTCCGATGTTCTGCAGGATCCTGGTGAAGCCCTGGACGGAAGAGATGGTGCGGTTCAGCAGGAGGTCCTGGGTCCTGTTGGAATAAAGATCCAGGGTTCCCTGGATCCTGTTCCCGAGGAATCCGAAGTCGAGGCCGATGGTGAGTGAGTTTGTCGATTCCCAACCCAGCTGGTCGTTGGCGAGGCTGCTGGGTATGTAGCCCGGCAGGATGCTCGTGCCGGTCAGGTAGGGTGCATTGGTGAGCTTGGCAAGGGAGCTGTAGGATGATACGGCCTGGTTGCCGTTGAGCCCGTATGATGCACGCAGCTTAAGGCTGCTGACGAAATCTACGTCCCGCATGAATGCTTCGCGATGTATGTTCCAGGCGACGGCCGCTGAGGGAAACACGCCGTATTTCTTGTTGGTGCCGAATCCGGAATAGCCATCGCGCCTGGCGGTCAGCGTCACAAGGTAGCGTCCGTCATAGCCATAGTTGATGCGTCCCATCTGCGAAAGCAGGTTCTGGCGGAAGTTTGCAGCGGACGGCGTGAGCAGCGTGGCCGCACTCATCTGGTAGTTTGTGAGCACGTCATTCGGAAAGCCTTTTCCTTCCAGCTGGTCGCGGTCGAAATAATTGCTCTGGCTGCTGTACAGACCTGTGAAGTTGAAAATGTGCTTGCCGAAATCACGGCTGTAGTTGAGGATGTTCTCGATCGTCGTGTTCCGGTTGATCGAGTTGTAGTTCAATGCCGTGCCGGAAGCCTCAAGGCCCTGTGCCACATCCCTGCCCCAATAGGTTTTGCGCTGGTTGTTTTCGAACTCGAAGCCCGTATTGATCTTGTACGAAAGTCCCTTCACGAACGGAATATCTATCCTTGCGCTGTTTGTAGAGAAGATCCGGTAGGAATTGTCACTGTTCAGCACGAGTGTGTTCGACAGGGGATTGCGGGATGGAGGATAGTCGTCGTACGCGTAGATCCTCGGTGTCCCATCTTCATTGAAAGGGGTGGTGAGGGGGTTGAAGAAATTCGCACCTCCGCCGGTGTTGCGGGAATCCGAGAATTCCACGGGAAGTCCATCCCGGTTCTGATATGACAGTTGTGTGCTGCTGTTGATAGTCAGCCAGCTGGTCGCTTTGATCTCCAGCGTCGGACGCAATGAGTATCTGCGAAAGCGGTCGTTCACGGTCACGCCCTGAACATCCAGGTAAGTGCCGCCGAAGTAGAAGCTGACCTTATCGGCACCGCCGGCAATCGACAGGGAATGCTGCGAGCGGGTGCCCTGACGGGTCGCCAGATCATACCAGTCGACCCATTTGCCGGCGTCATAGACCGCCTTCTCTGCTGCAGAGATGGTGTTGGGCGCATTGACCCGGGTGGTCTTGAATTGATAGAACGCTTCGCCATTCAGCAGGTCGGGCTTGTTAGTGATCGATTGCGTGCCGTAAAAACCGTCGTACGTGACGTTCAGGCGCCCTTTTCTGCCCTGCTTGCTGGTGATCAGGATGACGCCATTTGAGCCGCGTGAGCCGTAGATGGCTGCGGCAGAAGCATCCTTCAGCACTTCGATGGATTCCACATCGTTCGGGTTGATCTCAGAAATACCGCCCTCATACGGGATCCCATCCCAAATGATCAGCGGACCATTGCTGGCGCTGATCGAATTGCGACCGCGAATCAGGATCGAGAGGTCGTTGCCCTCCGCACCTCCACCGTTGGTGTTGATCTGAAGACCCGGGACCGATCCCTGCAGGGCCTGCGCCACATTCGTGTTGGGAAGTTGCTGAAGCCTTTCCTTTGACAGGGAGGCGACCGCTCCGGTGACATCCCGCTTGCGCTGGGTGCCATATCCCACGACGACCACTTCGTCCATGCCAAGGGATGATTCCTTCAGCACGATATCGCCTCCGATGGCCTTGGACACGGTTGTTTCAGAGGATTCATATCCGATGAATGATACCAGTATGGTGGCGTCGCCGGATGCCGGCACAGCGAGAGCGTAGCTCCCGTCGGCTGCGGAAAATGTCGAAATGCCGCCGTTCTTCAGCGTCACTGTCGCTCCGGAGAGCGGTTTTCCTTCGGTCGATACGACCCGTCCCCTGATCGTCTTGGTCTGCGCGGTCAGGAGAACCGGCATCAACAGGGGTAAAAGCAGACATAGGATTTTTGCTTTAAGCATGTCAATCGTTTTGGTTTGAGATTTGAATGAATACATTTTGATGGCGGCTACTGGATTTTTTCAGGTTGAATTGTTCACGGTTCGGGTGCCTCTTTTTGTTTAGGAATTTCTTATCATGGCTTCAGCATTCTTCAGTCGGTCTTGATCAATCGTTGAAGATGCATGGGCCTGCCGTCTGCATCCGTGACCTGCAGGATATAGGTCCCACCCGGCAGTGAGCGGATATCCATCCACTGGCCATTGTCAACATCCGCCAACTGTTGCATGAGTTGGCCATTCATCGAAAGGATGCGGAGGGTAAGCTTTTTCGTCCGGTGCAGAAAAAACTCTATCCAGAATACGCTGCTGACGGGATTGGGGAAAGCACGGATGTATTCGCCGGCGTTGAGGCTGCTGACGGATGTGACGATCGATGCGGCGGGTGCCTCGAGGATCATCGCGGAGGATCCTCTTGAGCTCAGGGTGTAGTGTGTGCTGTCGCCCTGCAGGTTTGCCGCGATGGGGATCCAGGAGGGATTCCCCGATAGCCCACCTGCATTGGCTCCTGCGACCATGATGGCTTGCTCGCCAATCCTGATCGATGCATCGGCCGGTGTGGCTCCGATGCTTCCAGCAGCGGGCTGCAAAAGCATGGATGCCGCATCGCCTCTCCGTCCGGGCAACACGATGTGTACCGTCATCCTGCCGGTATCGGTCTCCGAAATGCCTTTGTTCAGGATCATGATCCTTGTCTTCCCCAGGGAATCTCCCGTGACGAAAGCCTTGACATGTGCACTGCCGGAAGTCAG
>CAJBPC010000366.1 GCA_903957405.1 uncultured bacterium
CGAACTGCAGTGCCAAAACCTCCAAGTCAGGAAGCCGCGCCATACTGCCATCCTCGTTCATGATCTCCACCAACACACCTGCCGGCTCAAAGCCAGCCAGCCTTGCGAGATCGGTCGTCGCTTCGGTATGGCCTGAACGGCGAAGTACACCTCCCCTTTTCGAACGGAGCGGGAATATATGCCCCGGCCGGCCAAGATCTGCTGGCCTTGTGGCCGGGTCAATGAGCGCCTGCACGGTCCTTGACCTATCATGCGCGGATATCCCGGATGTACACCCGTTGCCGAGCAGATCCACCGAAACCGTGAACGCGGTTTCATGCAATGCCGTATTGTTATTCACCATTAACTCCAGTCCCAGCTCATCGCATCTGTCTTCTGGCAGGGCAGCACATATCAATCCACGCCCGTGTTTGCTCATGAAATTGATCACCTCAGGCGTCACATTGCGCGCCGCTGCGATGAAGTCGCCCTCGTTCTCCCGGTCCTCATCATCGACGACAATCACCATTTTACCATTCTTGATATCCTCAATGGCGCTCTGTATGGAATCCAACATCAAATATTATTTATGCAAAGTTACCCCTTACGACAAAGAAAAAGAGCAGGACATCCGCCCTGCTCTTTTCCAAGAAAGCATTATGACTTCGTATCAAAACGTATACCGGAGTGTGAACTGTCCCCTCCAACGGGTGGAGAGATAATTGCTTCCCCGTATGTCAAGTATGTCCGCTGCCGTAGAATTGCTCATATTCCTGTATGTGAACCTCGGCGTGAGTGTATTGTTAGCCGTGTTGACGCGATATCCCTCCATGCTGACAAGAGAGTATGCATCGACACCTGGCGATACGAATACACGACCCCAGCTCCTGTTAAGGAAATTGGTGAAATTGAACATATCGAAAATCACGGAGAACTTGTGTGAATACTTGCCTTGGCCAAGGGAGAAGTCCTGCTGAACACGAAGATCGACCACATGGCTCCATGGCAGTACAGCCCCGTTGCGATCTGCGAAAGTACCGCGACGCTTACTGAGATACTTGTCATTATTGATGTATGCATCAAGCTTCTCCCACTGCTGGGCCACGCTGTACGTCACGCCTGCGGAAGTGTATGCCTCTGCGAAACGGCTCCAATCTGCCAGATCCATCGGCACATACATCAGATCGGTGCTCTCATTCATAGATCCGTTCTGATCATAGATCATGCTCCGGGAGTACACATAGGAGTAAGGCGTACCAGACTGTCCGTTGTAGAACATGGTCACCGTAGTACCCAAGCGCTTGCCAAGGTAGTTGATCTTCTTTGATGCATAGGCATTCACCCGATGCATCTGTGCGAAATCAGAACGGCTGCGGGAAATATTGTTGCGACCATTCGTGGCTTCGACAAATCTCCATTGTGAGTTATTCTGTGAACTCGTACCGTCAAACAAGGTGTACGAATCACCCCAGCCATACATCGCGTTGAAAGTCCATCCGGTGTTGGTGCTCTTGTCGATTGACAGGGTATAGTTATAAGAGAACCCTTTCTTGCCCTCGCCATTGGCGATGATGAAGATGCCGGTAGAATATGGATTCTGAATGCCAGAAGTGTTGGGATCAAAATCAAAACGGGAATAGCTTCCAACGGAGGTACCGTTGATGGGCAGATATACATCCTGACCCAATGCATTCTTCGACTTAGGATTGGAGAATACGTTTTGATAGACTACTTCGTTCAGATGCGATTGGAACAAGAAGTCACTTGACACTTTCCAACCCTTTCCGAAACTCTTGTCAAAACCAAGTGAAGCCTTCATCACCTTCGGCAACTTCAGGTCTTTTGCCATCAGATCGATCTGACCGGAAGGCGTGGCCACGGTCACACCAAGGTCTGAAGGTTGGTATTGATTGAATGGATCAGCACGGAAATTGATGTTCGGATTGTTTACGTTGATGCCACCGATGTTGACACCTGTGTTGTTAAACGAGCCACCAGGCCAAACAAGTGGGAGACGACCGGTGAATACACCCACACCACCACGAATCTTCAGACCGGCTTCAGGCTCGTAAGTAAATCCGACACGAGGAGAAAAATGAAGCTGCGCATCAGGCTTCTGGCCAGAACGGGCACCTTTCATATCCCAGAAGTTAGAGATAAAGGGCAGTGCCGTATTGTTGAAGTAATTGTCGACGTTGGGGGTGGTAAGGAAATCGAAATAATCCAAACGCATACCAAAGTTCAATTCGAAATTGTCTGACACCTGCCATTGGTCCCCGGCGAATATCGCAGCCCTCACGCTGTTGAACTTTGCAGCCGCTTCACTTCCGTCACCGGTTACTTTGTCTACCAGAGAAAAAGAGCGGGTGTAGTTGAATGGCCTCTGATCCTGCAACCACTGATTCGCGAACGTATACGTGTACGTTCCATAATTGTCGCGGACGAAAAGATTCAATGACTTGCTATATTCTGCATCCACGCCAAATTTGATCTGGTGGTTGCCGGCTACATAGCGGAACTCATCAAAAATGGCAAGGTTGTTCTGCTGTAGTAAATTCCCTGTGGAGAAGTTCTCTGTTCCGAATACATAGCTGGTCCCGTTCACTGAGTTCAATGTCACACGCGGAAAGTCTTTACCCAAAGGATCGCGATCATCTTCCACGTTCGTGAATGTCAGCAAGAGCTTGTTCGAAAGCTTGTTGGTGAAACGGCTGGTGAGCTCTCCAGAAGCCGAATGTGATGTGCTCGGGAACAGATAACCTCCGTTAAAGAAACG
>CAJBPC010000367.1 GCA_903957405.1 uncultured bacterium
GATGGTGAGATGATCGAAGGTATCGTGGTCGGAATGACCAAGACCGATGTTGTGCTCAATATCGGGTTTAAAAGCGATGGCCTTATCTCTCTCAATGAGTTTCGCGACCTCCCCGGACTGCGTTTGGGTGATGTCGTAGAAGTGCTTGTGGTCGAGAAAGAAGACCGTGAAGGTCATCTTCATCTCAGCCGGAAGCAGGCGAGGATCGCCCGTGCTTGGGAGAAGATCGTCGAAGTGCATCGTACAGGGGATGTGGTTTCAGGTATCGTCACCAGCAAGACAAAAGGTGGACTTATCGTGGATATCTACGGTATGGAGACTTTCTTGCCAGGGTCTCAGATCGACGTCAAGCCGGTCACGGATTACGATCAGTTCGTCAACAAGACGATGGAATTCAAGGTGGTCAAGATCAACGAGGCCATCAAAAATGCCGTTGTATCGCACAAAGCTCTTATTGAGAGCGATATCGAGGCCCAGCGCATGGAGATCATGGGCAAGCTGGAAAAAGGTCAGGTATTGGAAGGTACCATCAAGAACATCACCGATTTCGGGGCATTCCTCGACCTTGGCGGTGTGGATGGACTTCTATACATCACCGACATCAGCTGGGGCAGGATCAGCCATCCTTCGGAGGTCCTCAAGCTCGATCAGAAACTCAACGTGGTTGTTCTCGATTTCGACGACGAGAAGCGCCGCATAAGCCTTGGCCTGAAACAGCTCACCCCGCATCCGTGGGATACGCTGCATGAGGGTGTGACCGAAGGCGCCACTGTAAAGGGGCGTGTCGTGAACATAGAGGATTATGGTGCGTTCTTGGAAATCATGCCAGGCGTGGAAGGATTGGTGCACGTGAGCGAGATCACCTGGGCAAATTCACCTGTCAACGCGAAGGAATTCTTCAAATTGGGAGATGAGTATGAAGCTAAGATCGTCACGCTTGACAAAGACAGCCGCAAGATGAGCTTGTCTATCAAGCAACTTTCTTCAGACCCATGGAATGAGATCGAGGTGAAGTATCCGTTGGACAGTCGTCATTCGGGCCTCGTAAAGAACATTACCCCTTATGGTGTATTCGTAGAGTTGGAACCAGGCATCGGTGGTATGATCCATATCAGCGACCTGAGCTGGTTGAAGCGATTCAATCATCCGACAGAGTATACCAAGACGGGCAATGGGATAGACGTTGTGATCCTCAACATCGACAAAGACAACCGGAAACTCCAACTCGGCCACAAGCAATTGGAAGAAGATCCCTGGAATACCCTTCAGGATACTTTTGCCATCGGCAGCTTGCATGAGGGCACCGTCACCCGCAAGGATGAGAAAGGTGCCATCGTTCAGCTCCCTTATGGTTTGGAAGGATTTGCGCCGAATCGTCATCTTGCAAAAGAAGACGGCAAGACGATTGTCGCCGACGAGGTCAATCAATTCATGGTCATCGAGTTCGACCGCAATGAAAAGAGGATCGTCCTCAGCCACACCCGGATCTGGGAACAGTCCAAGGCTGAAGTGAAGGATACCGAGATCAAAGAGCGGAAGGCTGATGCAGTGAAGGCCAAGAAAGCAGTGAAAGAAGTACAGGGTAAGGTTGAGAAATCCACCCTGGGTGATCTTGGCGTGTTGGCAGAACTCAAGAAGAAAATGGAAGGTGGCAGTAAGGATGAGTCAGGTTCGGAAAGCAAGTGATCTGTCATTCAATGACATACCAAAGGCTGCATCAACTGATGCAGCCTTTTTCGTTAAAGGACGATGAAGAGATTGCCGGAATGACGCGGGTGCTATTGGAACAAAGACGCTTTCAGCATGATATCTGATGATGGAAACATCCTGTCATATTCGCAGCAAGGTCTCTTTTGTAAGGTCTTCCAAAGAGGCGAGAAAAAGGTCGGCAGCTCCCCAAACGGATTTGTGGGCGGCAGCAGGGGATGGCACCACGATGCACTTCATCCTTGCTGCTTTCGCTGCAATCATTCCATTGAAAGAATCTTCGAAACAGATGCAGGACGATGGTATGCTTTTCAAGGCATTGGCACAATCCAGATATACCTGAGGGTGGGGCTTCCCGAATGGCAGATGCTCTGCGGAAGAGATCGCGTGGAATCTTCCTTCCAGATTGGACTTTGACAATACCTTCCTGATCATTGACATCGGTGAAGAGGTCGCCAAACCCATCTTGTAGCCTAGTTGATCCATCAGATCCAATGCCTCCATGACTCCATCCATGAGCCTGCCGCTTTTTTCGACTTTGATGATCACGCGCTCGGTGATGTCTGCATCCGTTGCCGGGATCAGCAATTGGTCGATTTGATAGTGTGCAAACCAATGCGCCAGGCATTCCCGAGTACGGAGCCCGACCGTTGACGCATACATGTCATCATCTATCGTGATCCCCAGCCCTTGAAGGCTTTCCTGTGCGGCTTGATGCCATAGGGGTTCGGAGTCGATCAATAGTCCGTCCATATCAAAAATCGCCGTATCAATTGACATCTTTCAAAGATATGCCCTCCTGTGCAAGACTTTGATGGCAATGGCATAAGAATCCCACCGATATTTTCGTTCATTGAAAATGATGGATGCTAACCATAAAACATATAACTTTCACAACCGGTGCAAAATGTGGAACGCATGAATGAGTTCACAGCAAGGATAAAGAACATAAGCATAGTGCGTAAAATGGTTTACGCAATGGTCGGGGTATTTACCTATCCCGGTCTTGCGATCATTAACCGCATTCAAATCACCGGGACGGAGCATCTGACC
>CAJBPC010000368.1 GCA_903957405.1 uncultured bacterium
CGCCCAAATGCTTTCCGTTGGAACCCGTTCCTCGGCAGCCCTCATGTCAAGCATCAGTGACCTGTCTGCATGAAGATTTTGTATTTGCGAAGGGTCGATCCTTTAGAAACAAATTGTTCGTTGATGCTCACATTTTGGAAATCCTTTTCTTTCTCCATATCCTACGATATCGTTTTCAGAGATTTTCGCACCACTCGTCCTTTCCTGTTTTGAACGAACCTGCTTATTGCCTAATTTCCAAGAAAAATAGCATCCACATGAAAAGACTCGCGCTGGCGTTTTCACTGTTCGTTTGTCTGCAGACGCAGGCACAGTGGGTTTCCCTGTTCAACGGGAAGGATCTGAAGGGCTGGAAGCAGCTCAACGGAAAGGCAACATACGAGGTCGTGAACGGGGAGATCGTCGGTACTTCTGTGCCCAAGGAGCCGAATTCTTTTCTTGCAACAGACAAGGACTATGGTGATTTCATCCTTGAGTTGGAATTCCAGGCAGACAGTACCATGAATTTCGGCATCCAGTTCCGCAGTGAGAGCCGTGCCGATTATAACAATGGACGCGTTCATGGTTATCAGATGGAGATCGATCCATCCGAAAGAGCCTGGAGTGGTGGGATATACGACGAGGCCCGCCGCAACTGGCTTTATTCGCTCGAATACAATCCTTCTGCCGGAAAGGCATATAAGAAAAGCGGTTGGAATCATTACAGGATCGAGGCGATCGGAAAGGAAGTGCGGACATTTGTGAACGGGGTGCCTGCCGCCCACCTTGTCGATACGCTTGACACCCGCGGATTCATAGCATTGCAGGTACATTCTGTCTACAAGCCCGAGGATGTGGGTAAGCAGATCAAATGGCGTAACATCAGGATCCAGACGAATAATGTGAAGTTCTCAAAGGATCCGGCCATCTTCATTGTCAACCTTAATAAGAATCAGGTATCAGATGCGGAGAAACGCCAGGGCATGACATTGTTGTGGGATGGCAAGACCACGAATGGATGGCGCGGGGCGCATAAGACCGGTTTCCCGGAGAAGGGTTGGGAGATCGATAATGGGATACTCCGGGTATTGTCTTCCGGGGGTGCGGAGTCAAGGAATGGCGGCGACATCGTCACCGAGAAGATGTTTGGGGCATTTGAGTTACAGTTTGAGTTCCGGCTTTCGGAAGGTGCCAATAGTGGCGTGAAATATTTTGTCACCGAGCAGGAGAACAGTGGAGCTTCCGCCATCGGGCTGGAGTATCAGATACTCGATGACGAAAAGCACCCGGATGCGAAGATGGGTACTGCGGGAAACCGTACGATCGGATCCTTGTATGACCTGATTCCGTCCATTAAAAACAAGCAGGCTTTACGTAAGATCGGCGAATGGAATCGCGGTATGATCCGGGTGCGTCCCGACAACCATGTCGAGCATATCCTGAACGGGTATCGTGTCGTTGAATATGATCGTGGCAACCAGATGTATCAGGCATTGGTGGCGCGCAGCAAATATGAGAAATGGAAGGATTTCGGCATGGCGCCGAAGGGCAGGATCCTCTTGCAGGACCATGGCGACAAGGTGGAGTTCAGGTCGGTCAAGATCCGGGAATTTTAATGTCATCATACATAAATTCAAAAATAATTTTCCAATGGCGAGCAGAAGAAAATTCATTGGCCAGTCGGTGAAGGCAGCGGCGGCCACCTATATCGGAGCGATGGGCATGTCTGCTAAGTCGTATGCCCGGATCATGGGTGCGAACGATCGTGTCGGTGTCGGGGTGGTGGGCTTTTCGGATAGGTTCCGGTCATCATTGTTGCCTTCTTTCTCCAATCATCACAAGGAGTTGAATTTCGACATTGTGGCCGTCTCGGATATCTGGTCGGTGAGAAGGGATGAGGGCAAGCGGGTTTTGTCCGCCGCTATGGGTCATGATGTCACGACCTGTGTCAACAATGATGCGTTGTATGATAACAAATCCGTTGACGCGGTGATCGTTGCCACGGCAGATTTCCAGCATGCGCTTCACTGCATTGAAGCGGTGAAGGCCGGCAGGGATGCTTATGTGGAAAAGCCATTTGCAGAGACTATGGCCGACAACCGCGCGGCGCTGAAGGCTGTGAAGGAAACCGGAAAGATCGTCCAGGTGGGATCGCAGCGGCGCAGTGGCGACAACTATCATGCAGCAAATGATTTCATCAGGCAGGGAGCGTTCGGCGACATCACCATGGTCGAGCTCACTTGGAATGTCAACCAGCCCGGTCGTTGGCGCAGGGCTGAACTCGTGAGCAAGATCCGGCAAGAGGATACTGATTGGAAGCGGTTCCTGATGAATCGCCCTGCCGATAAATGGGATCCCCGGAAATACCTAGAGTTCCGGCTTTTCTGGCCTTATTCCAGCGGTCTTCCCGGTCAGTGGATGTGTCATCAGATCGATACCGTGCATTGGTTCTCCGGTCTGAAGCATCCACGGAGCGTGGTTGCCAACGGCGGCATTTACATGTGGAAGGACGGCCGCAGCAATTGGGACACCATCACAGCGGTCATGGACTATGGTCCGCAGGATGACATAACGAAGGGCTTTCAGGTGAATTTCACATCCAGGATGCATAATGGTGAAGACAAGCCTTCGGAGATCTATTATTCTAACGGGGGTGAACTCAACCTCATCACCAACAAGATCTCTCCCCGTGGCGGCCTGACCAAAAAGTTCGCTGAGGCGATGCAGATGAAGCCGAACCTGTTGCCGGAGCGGATGTTGGTGGAGCATGCTACGGAGGTCGTCACGTCCGCCAATACCGGAGGCGACCCGCTCACGTCTGCGCATATGCGCAATTGGATGGAGTGTGTGCGCAGCCGGAAGCAGCCCAATGCACCCGTCGAGGCGGGTTACACCCATTCCATCGCAAGCATCATGACCAACGCTGCCGCCCGTACGGGGCAGAAAGCGACCTTCGATGAGAAGACGCAGGAAGTGATGGTGGGAGGGAAGGCTTTCAGATACTGATCATTCTTCGAATAAGCTGAAGGTATCAGGGTTTTAAGCACCAGGAAAGCATGGGCTTTCGGTGGTTGATAAAACCCTGATACCTTTTTTCATGATATGCCGGCAAGCTCCAGGCTTATCTTTTTCAGTTTTGCGACCTCCATGCTTTCGACGATCGGGTCTGGCATGAGGATCAGCGATGTGTTGTTTTCTTTCCACCAGTTTCCATTTTTCAGTGCCAGGAAGGGTAGGATGCCGATGAGGTACTTCCTTTCTGCATCGGAGTGCCATTCTTCGAGTGTCTCGAATTGTTCTTTGGGAAGCGGAATGGCGTTGTCCATGCTCACGTATACGCGCAGGTAGAAGTCGTCTGTGAGTTCAAGTGGTTTATGATGGTATTTTTTCTTGTACTCGTACCGGTACTGGTAACGGAGCGCTGCGATGTCGCTCAGTACGGCTGAAGCGGTAGGGAAGCTGCCGGCTCCCTTGCCATAGAAGAACTGTTTGTCGGCGAATCCGCTCTCGATGACCACTCCGTTGTATTCATTGCGAACGAATGCGAGGTGGTCGTCTTGCTTCACGAATTGCGGAAGTACGAATGCGGCCACCTTTCCGTTCTGGAGTTTCTGTGCCTGAGCCACCAGCTTGATGGACTGATTCTTCTCTTGAGCGACAGTGGCGTCGGAGAGTTTTATATGTTGTATGCCGTTGCGGATGATTTCACCGGGTGCCTTTATGATTCCATATGCATGGGCGATCAGCAGGGACCATTTGTTCACCGCGTCCCATCCTTCGACATCCAGGGCGGGATCGCTTTCGGCGAAGCCCAGCTGTTGGGCGAGGAGCAGCGCAGATTTGAAGTCAAGGTTGTCTTCGAACATCCTGGTGAGGATGAAGTTGGTGGAGCCGTTGACGATACCCCTGATGGAGTGGAGTAGGTCATTGTCGTAATACTCCTCCAGGTTTCGGATCACCGGTATAGAGGCGCATGCGGAGGCTTCGTATAACAGGGATTTTCCGGTCTCCTCCTGCAGTGCCAGTAGGGCGGGAAAATTCTCCGCGAGCATCTTCTTGCTGGCACTGACGACATCCTTCCCGTTTTTAAGTGCGGTCGTAACGATTTCATATGCCGGCCCCGTTTCATTGATCACTTCCACGATCACGTTGATCTCCGGGTCGTTCAGCAACACATCCTTGTCTGTCGTGAACAACTCCGGCGGAGCATTCCGGTCCCTGCCGGCATGCTTGACGCAGACCCTTTTGATGGTTGCATTCAGCGAAGGGGTTTGCTGCAGCACCCGGTAGAGGCCTTCGCCGACCACTCCGAATCCGAAAAGACCGATCGTCAGTTTTTTATGTGTTTCCATGTTTATTTATCTTGTTTTTTAATCAGCTCTTGACATGACCGATTCGAGAAATGGCCTGATGATCTTTTCGAGTTTTTCGTATTCCACCAGGAATGCGTCGTGTCCGTAGTTTGATTTCAGGAGTGCGAATTCCCCGTCAGGCACCTGTCGTGCGATGTATTCCTGTTCCTCCGGCGGGTAGAGCAGATCTGTGTCGATGCCTATGGCAAGGGTCTTGGCCCGGATCGATGCGAGTGCTTCGTGTACGGTTCCCCGTGAGCGAGCCAGGTGGTGCGCATCCATCCCTTTTGTGAGGGCATGATAGCTGAACGCATTGAAGCGCGCCGCCAGTTTTTCTCCCTGATACCGCTGGTATGATTCACTGCGGAAATCTTCCAGTCTTTCGGGATCATCCTGTTGTGTGGCGGCGTAGGTGCGATAGTGCCGGTAGCTCAGCAAAGCGACGGACCTTGCCACTTTCATGCCGTTGAGTCCTGCATCCGGGCGGTTCTCTTTCCAAGTCGGATCCGCTTCGATGCACATCCTTTGTGATGCGTTGAAGGCTTTTCCCCAGGGCGAATGAAAGGCGTTGGTGGCGATGGGTATGATCCCTGCGAACCGCTCTGGTTCCTGCGTGGCCCATTCGAGGAGGACTTGTCCACCCATCGATCCGCCGATGCCGATTAGTATTTTGTCGATGCCGAGTGCAGCCCTCAGCAAGGTGAATGATCTGGCCATGTCGCGGGGTGTGAAAAAGGGGAAGTCTCTGTAGTATGGCTTCTGAGTCGTTGGGTCGGTATCCAGCGGCC
>CAJBPC010000369.1 GCA_903957405.1 uncultured bacterium
AGCATGTACACGGGCGTCGCAGTATAAAAATCCCGCAGGGATGACCATGCATCCATCGCATGCCATTTGTGTCTGGCCTTCTCCGCATTGGTGGCCATGGGGCCGGGCTTGTCATAATACACGTAATCGCCTGTCTGCACAAAAAGATCCGGTTCCTGCTTCTTCATGCTTCCGTACGTCTTGAAGCCGATGGTGGAATCGTCATAGCTCCAGAAATACTGACAGGTGGAAGTCGTCATGTAAAATTCCTCTGACAGGCTTGCTTTCGGAGAACTGCTGAACTGCCCTTCCGTGGTGCTTACCTCACCCCGTTCGGAAGCTTTGCCTTCAATCCTGACATTGTATTTCGTGCCGGGTGTCAGCCCCTTGAAATGATGGAACCCCGTATGGTCTTGCTCTTTTTGTACCCGGATCCATGGTGATGGGTATGTTTTTTTTCCTGACGATAGGGTGATTTTTACCCATCCGTCGGTGCCGGCCACACCTCCGTCCATCCCTGCCACCGGCATGTTCTCGTCGAAATGCAAGGGATGCCGGAATACTTTGATCTGCCGCTCATGCACCACGGGATTTGGCTTCTCCGATGCACACAACCGCGTCCATATGGTGGCTTCTCCAGGAGTGATGTCCATCACCTTGTATCCAGTCGTGAAATACACTTTTTGTGCCTGAGCCGGAAAAAAGAATATGATCGACATCCCCAGCAAAACCGTCATCATGATGCCTCCGGCCCTCCGCCGATGTCGCCCTTTGCCCTGATGCTTTTGATTGAGATGAAAAGATTGAAATATCATAGGCATTTTTGGTATGGATTTTAGACCGCTGGGATCTGTATGTTACGGGGTTCTCCGTTATTGCCAGACCATCCTGACTGGCAGACCTTTCCGCACCATCCTCCTAAAAAATCAGGCTCAGGCGGCTTTTCCCAGGCATTGGCTGCGGGACGAGTTGCCATCGATCTTTTGGTGCAAGAGATCTTGGCAACGCTTTCAGCCATTGACTGCCGTTATTTTTGATGCTGCACCTGTCGGCCGACTGGCGCAAAATCCCTATAGTCCCGCCAGCTTCACAAACGCGGGCTGCAGATATGTTTTCAATTCTGTGAAGGGTACGGGAATTTCAATCTGTCCGGATGAATAAGGACCGATGTCGTAAGGCGTGTAACTAAAGATTATAACCTTGTTCGTGAGGTGAAAATAAGATACACTCTCTATCCGGTCACCATAGAGCCCGGCTTCACGCAATGGCTGGTTTGGCTTTATGCCCGACTGCCTGCGGAGGTTCTTTTCTAAAAGCTTAGGCAATGCCTTGATCCCCGCAGGATTCACGATATCCGACATCTTAAGCACTTTCCGGTTCACCAGGTCAAGCACTTTGTACGTGGTCGCACCATTGCCATGCGCACCACCGGTATACTCCCACTCCATGTCGTTCAGGCATAAGATCGATGGCGACTGCCACCCGACGGAGACCCTTTTCACCATCGACCAGGAAAAACTGGAGGCCATATCGCGCAGATCCGCAGCAGACTCTGACTTGACCGCTTGGCGTAAACCAGCGAAGAATTCACTCCTTTTCTCTGCAAGCAGTCGATCCACAGATGCCGTTGATTTTTTTGTCGGGCTGATGCAGGCACGGATCTCCTGACGGATGAATTCATCCTTTGCAGTGCTTCCCGTTGGCCAAATAGCACTCCCCTCGAACATCCCTTTCACATCCCTAACATCCGCGACTGGAATGATCGAATCTTTGATGTATTTGACCTCCATCGGTATCACGTTCTTCCAGGTCTTGAGTGACACGGTCAACTCCGCTCCTTTTTCACCGTTCTGCCAGGTGCCGGTCAGTCCTTCCCCATCCTCGCGAAGCCGAAAGGTCTCGACACGGTCACCCTTGTAGCTTGTCAGGAGGATGAAGCCATCCTTTTGGATCCCGCTGAAATCAATCGGTTCTCCAATGCGGTCGTACATATAGCTGCCAATGTACTCCCCACCTGCAAAATACAGTTGCAACGTGATGGGATATTTATCGATCGTTCCTTTGAAGCTTTGGGTACTCCCGGGTAGACCCTGTGCAACAACCAACTGTATGCCTGCTCCTAAAAGCATGACCAAACAAATACAAAGCTTAGAAACTATGCGGGATCTCATAATTTTTTTATTATACCAAATATAATGAAATGTCAGTCTATTTGTTCCAATTTCGCCGTGAAATGACGGAGCATGGGCGCCTCTTCAACGATGCGCAGTCCTCTGATATCCCGCCTTTTTTCAAACACGCCGATGATGACTTCTGCGACATAGTCGATATGGCTCTGCGTGTAGACCCGTCTTGGGATGGCAAGGCGCACAAGTTCCAAGGCTGCAGGTATGAGTTGATGGTCGGCGTCATATTTTCCGAACATCAGCGATCCGATCTCCACACCCCTTATGCCGCCTTCCAGATATAGCGCGCATGCCAGGGCTTGGCCGGGATAAGCCTCGATAGGAATATGCGGGAGGAAGGCCTTCGCATCAAGGTAGACGGCATGCCCACCAGCCGGTTGCATCACGGGAACACCCGCCGCAATCAGTTTTTCCGTGAGGTATTCTGTAGTCCGTATGCGGTACCTGAGGTAGTGCTCGTCCATGACCTCGTAAAGGCCCACTGCCACGGCTTCCAAGTCACGGCCCGCAAGGCCTCCATAGGTGGGGAATCCCTCGGTGATGATCAGCAGGTTCCGGCAATGCAATGCCAGATCGGCATCCCGCATCGCAAGAAACCCTCCTATGTTGGCGAAGGCGTCTTTCTTTGCGCTCATGGTGCAACCATCCGCATAAGAAAACATCTCCCGGACAATATCATATACGGGCTTGTCGGCGTAACCTTCTTCGCGCAACTTTATGAAATATGCATTCTCGGCAAACCGGCACGCATCAATGAACATAGGTATCCCGAATTCCGCACAGATCTTACTTGTCGCGCGGATATTCTCCATACTGACAGGTTGTCCGCCTCCTGAGTTATTCGTAATGGTGACGATCACCATGGGGATGTGCTCCGCACCCAACCGGATGATCTCCCGGCGCAATGCCTCCAGATCCATATTCCCCTTGAAAGGTGCAGGGATCGAAGGGTGCTTCCCCTCCTCACAGACCAAGTCGATGCCCTCCGCCCCGGAGAATTCAATGTTCGCGCGGGTGGTGTCGAACAGCGTGTTGCTGAGGAAATACTTCCCCTTGCTGCCGAGAATGCTGAAGATGATCTTCTCCGCAGCCCGGCCCTGGTGCGTGGGTATCACCAATGGCATGCCGGTGATGTCTTTAACGGCATTTTCGAATTTGAAGAAACTTGGACTCCCGGCGTAGGACTCGTCACCGAGCATGACTGCGGCCCACTGGTTGCTGCTCATCGCACTGGTGCCGCTGTCGGTCAAAAGGTCGATGAGCACGTCTTTTGAATGTATGAAGAATGGATTGTGGAAAGCGGATCGCAAGATCAACTCCCGCTGCTCGCGGGTTGTGAAATAAATCGGTTCCACAGATTTGATCCTGAATGGTTCAATGATGGTATGCATTTGAAAGAATATTTAATCCGTAAATAATGTATATGCCTGATCCTGATGGGGGATGATGTTCTCAGGATGGCCGCCGGATGATATTCTTCCAAATACTCATGGACGCCAAAAGTACAGAGAGTCGAGCGCATTTCAAACGGTCCGATGGGCCGGCGTAAATGACAAGGACGGGGGACTGTGAAAAAGTTTAGAAAAAATCACCGTAAAATTGAACCCATGGGCAGGATTAAGCCTTATATTGAATATAAATGCAGATGTCAAAACTGATTTTCACTCATTGAAAAAAAACTAATATGGACAGAAAGGAATTCCTATCACAAATGGGTATGACCAGCGCCGCGGTCTTCATGGGCGCATGCATGGCGGGTTGCTCCAAGGATGACAACAATAATGCGGGTCCGAACCCGACGCCGCCCCCGTCGAATGTCGACTTCACCGTGAACCTCTCCGATCCGGCCAATGCCGCACTTAACACTGCAGGGGGATTTCTTTACAAGAACAATATCATCGTAGCGAAAACGGTTGCCGGCAGTTTCATTGCCGTATCTCAAGTATGCACCCACCAAGGGACCACGATCGTCTTTCAGGGCAATAACAATCGATTCTATTGCCCCAACCATGGCGCTACGTACTCCACCACTGGCGCGGTGACGAACGGTCCTGCGAATACGGCCCTCGCAACGTACAATACACAACTCACCGGTACCACGCTCCGTGTCTTTTCATGAAATGAATATGAAAAAAAATATCTTCTCCTTCATCATGATGCTTCTTGCCATCCAGCTCTCGGGTCAGGAAAACGACCTGCTGAAGCAATTGATGGATGAGGATAAACCCGATACTGCCCTTTTGCCGGCAAAGATGATCGTCACACAAAGGATGCTCTGGGGAGAACATGGACTCATGCGCGATCTCAGGATCGCCCCCCTTACCACTGCCCAACGAAAGAAGGAGATGCAGACAAGACGGTTCATGTTGAAAGCACACCAGGTCCTTGGATTTGTGACGTTGGGTGGGATGGTGGCCCAGGGTGTCGTCGGCAGCCAACTCTACAATGGCAAGTACGACCTCGATGATGCGCATGAATCATTGGCAAAAGGCGTGAACATCACCTATTCACTCGCCGCTGCCATGTCCCTTTTCGCACCACCACCCCTCATCAACCGGGATAAGAATCTGTCATCCCTCAAACTCCACAAGTGGCTCTCGATCGTGCATATGTCGGGAATGCTTGCCACCAATATCCTCGGTAACGCCATAGAAGATAATCCGAACCTGAAACCCGTACACCGCGCTGTCGCATTTACCACATTTGCCAGTTACGCCGCAGCGGTGGTGGTGATAAAATTCTGACATGAGGACACTTTTTCTGTTCTGCTTACTGATCTGCCACGCATCTGGACATGCACAATCCGGTCAGCTTCGGGCTGATAAGTCAAAGTCGTTCATCCGATATGGTATGAAGCATGCACTCCATTCATGGACAGGGGAGTCTAAAGATCTGAACTGCGTGGTGGAGACAGATGCCGATGGAAGAATCGTGAAAGTGGCCGCTACCGTGAAGGTCCGCTCATTCGACAGCAAGAACTCAAACCGTGATGCACACATGCTGGAAGTGACAGATGACCTAACTTATCCCAACATAAAATTCTACTCCACCTCGGTCGTCTTTACCGACAAAGCCTATTTGGTAAAAGGGGTAATCTCCTTTCATGGCGTGGATAAGCCTGTCGAGATGGAAGTGCAGGAAATGAAATCCTCTAAGAACAGGACCATTAATGCCCAGTTCACCCTCTTGCTGGAGGATTTCAAAATCGAGCGTCCATCTCTTTTCATGGTAAAGACGGACAACGAATTAAAAATCACCCTGCAGGCCGTCTTTTAACGGCAACGATACTTGCTAACATATTTTGTTTCGCTGATGGTCATCTCAATATGAAACGTTGTGAAACACCGGCGGCCTGCAGGAAATAGATCCCTTTACTGAATCCCGAGAGGTCAATCGTATGCATTCCGGTGCCGAGCTGCTTTCCCCAGACATACGCCATCCTGCTGTCAAATATCCTGACCAGTCCTGGCTGGTCGAGGAGCAAATTCAATCTGCCATTTTCAGTGGGGTTAGGAAAGATCATGGGCCCCTTTCGGTCACGCTCAAACCGCACCACCCTTTGTGGGGACGTCCTTCTGATGCCATTCAGGTCCGTCTCGATCAATCGGTAATGATATAGCCCTCCAATCAGCGGACGATCTTGATATGTGTGGAACAATGTTGAATGCCCTCCGGGCTTTACGGAAATGTGATGGATCGTCTCCCAGGCGGCACCATCTGTGGAACGTTCAATATTATACTGATAGATTTCCGGCTCGCTCGATGACTGCCATCGGAGGAGTATCCCGTTGTTTTCCTGCCTGGCTGTAAAGACGGTAGTTCCAGAGCCAAGGACGATGCAGCCTCCGTAAATTTCGAAAAACGCAAAGGTGGAAGTCACCTGACCCTCCCGCAACCAAATGGTGAACCTTCGCTGCCCGATGGAATTCACAGCGTTGTAATACAGGAGCGCGTCGATCAGCGTCTCCGCCTGCAGATCCGTCATCGTACTCCCATTGCTTCTGGTGAATACCATCTTACGGATCCCGCCGGATTCCGTCTTGTCAACTTTATATCCAACACCGCCGATGGTGAAGTTTACCGTCCCGCTGAACGGGGAGCCCAGCTTCACATGGCTGCTACTATTGTTGATATCGGCGGTAATGATCTCCGCATTGCCGTCCTTGATGTCTGATGCCGACACGGCGATGATCAGCTCGCTGATGCTGTTGTTCACACTGAGGATGTTGCTTGTCCCCTTGCTCAGTTTTTCCGGTGCAGAACACATCGTCGTGATGTTATTG
>CAJBPC010000370.1 GCA_903957405.1 uncultured bacterium
AAAAATCGACCGCACGCTCGCAAAAGAGGCCCTCGAAATGCTGGCAATCGACGAGAAAGGGCTGGATGAAATGGACAAAAAAATCCTCATGCACCGTAGAGATGCATGAGGATTTTTATATGGGGTAGATAGGCGGCGCCTAGGGAAAAGAAGTATGAAAATAACTATGAATTAGATGATATCCAGTGCCTTGACAAAAAAAGTAAGGATTGGCACCAACGTGATGGAAGTGAGTGCCGGGATGAAAAGGTATACACCGACTGCGATTGCCAGGGAAAGAAAGAAGAGCATCCAGTATGAAGACGTTGATTTCTTTGCCATGATGAAACTTTGCACGAATATAGAGACAGTAATCAATTTAACAAAATCGCTTCTTCCATTCGTCCATCGTTCCTCTCGGATCTTTGGCGAAAGGCCAGATCCGTGCCTCGTATGGATGCTTTGTGTATAATTTACACCATAACATCTTGACGACTGATTTTTTTCTGTTTTACCTTTGTCAACGACATGAAGTTCCATTTTTTTGTACGTTTTTCCACCCGTCCCGGACAATTCCTCCGAATTGTTGGAGATTCTGAAGCATTGGGTAACCAGACCCTTGCCCGGTCAATTCGTATGCAGTATAAGAATGATCAATTCTGGGAGATCGATATGGAGATCCCGGATGAGCATTTTGGCATGGATGGATCGATCAGCTATCGCTATATTCTTGAGGAAGAAGGACGTGATTGGACAGAAGAGTGGGGTATGGACAGAAGATTAAGGATACCCGACTTTCCGTTGCGCCAGGCCGATGTCATTGACACATGGAACCATGCGGGTACCTATGGCAATGTCTTTTATACTGCACCGTTTCGGGATGTCCTGTTGCAAGAACGTCCCCTACAAAAAAATCCTAAGCCAACAAAAGCGATGACCCATATCTTCAGGGTCAAGGCACCTTTATTGGCATCTGATGAGGAGCTTTGTCTGACGGGCAACGCCATCGAAATGGGAAATTGGCAAAAAGATAAATTTGTCAGCATGTTTCCCGAGGATGAATGGTGGACTGTCCGCCTGAATCTGTCAAAAGAAACATTTCCATTAACCTATAAATACGCCGTAAGTAGAAAGGATTCGGGGAGAATATTACGATATGAGGATGGCAACAACAGAGTTTTATATCCACCGGAAAGGACAAAGCGACATATTCTGCTGCATGACGGTTTCGTCCATCTGCCGGAGAACAGCTGGAAAGGAGCCGGCATCGCCATTCCCGTCTTCAGCCTTCGGAGCGGAAGGGGCCTCGGTGTGGGGGAGTTCCCAGATATCAAATTGCTGGCTGACTGGGCGGAGCGGACAGGCATCCGGATGATTCAGTTATTACCCGTCAACGACACCACATCGAGCCATACTTGGCAGGATTCGTATCCATATTCCGCCATTTCCGCCTTTGCCCTTCACCCTTTGTACCTGAATATCAGGAAGATGGCCGGTAAGGATTTCTTAGATGCTGACGGTTCATTCATGCGTTTGGAGCATGAATTGAACAATCTGCCGGAAGTGGATTACGAAAAGGTCATGCAGCATAAACAGGGCTTCATAAACCATTTCTTCACCTTGCAGGGGGAACAAGTTTTTTCCACCCCCGACTTTCAGGAATTTTTCAGGGATAACGAACACTGGCTTCTACCATATGCTGCTTTCTGCCATTTGCGTGAAAAGTACAAGAATCCGGATCCTTCCCATTGGAAAAAACACAGTCGATACGACAAGCCTGCCATCCTGAAACTCTGCGACCCAAAACAGCGCCATCACCGTCAGATCAGCATTCATTTTTTCACTCAATACCATCTCCATCTGCAGCTTAAGGATGCTCATGACTACGCCAACAGCAAAGGCATCATCCTGAAGGGGGATATCCCCATTGGTGTGAACAGGTATGGGGTGGAGGCTTGGATGGAGCCTGAGCTCTTCGATCTAGGCATGCAATCAGGTGCTCCGCCGGATGACTTTGCCGTAAAGGGACAAAACTGGGGTTTCCCGACATATCAATGGTCTCGCATGCAGCATGACGGGTTTGCATGGTGGAAAAAGAGGTTTGCCCAGATGAGTCGGTATTTCGATGCATTCCGAATCGACCATATCCTTGGATTCTTTCGAATTTGGTCGATCCCAATCGATGCGGTGGAAGGCATCATGGGCAGGTTTGTTCCGGCCATTCCGGTTCTTGCAGGTGAGTTCAGGGATAAGGGCATTTCAATGGATACCGAACGCTATTGCAGCCCCTTCATCAGTGACAGCGTCCTTTGGGAGATGTTTGGCACTGATGAAAAGATACTAAAGCCCTATTTGAGGCCCTTGCATGAAGGGCGATATGCATTGGCGTCAGGCTTTGACACGCAACAAAAAGTGGAAGCTCATTTCGCAAAGTTTGAGCCCACATCGGAGCTTGACCGCATCAAGAGCGGGCTGTTCGAACTGATTTCGAATGTGATCCTTTTTCGAGAAAGGGATGAATCCGGAGATCGATTCCATTTCCGGTTCAATATGGAAAAAACCAGCTCCTTTAGGCATCTGGATGACAAGACCCGTGAACGCCTGAAAGAACTTTATGTCGATTATTTTTTCAGGCGGCAGGACCAATTTTGGGAGAAAGAAGCCATGAAAAAGCTGCCGGCATTGAAACGCAGTACCGACATGCTCATTTGCGGAGAAGATCTGGGAATGGTTCCAGGATGCGTGCCCGATGTGATGAGCCGGCTTGGCATATTGAGCATGGAAGTGCAGCGGATGCCGAAGAATCCCCGAAAGGAATTCTTTCATCCTGGGGAGGCTCCATACCTGTCGGTGGTGACGCCATCTTCACATGACATGAGTACGATCAGGGGCTGGTGGGAAGAGGATCCGGAGCGCACGCAACGGTTCTTTACACACCAGCTCGGCCAATACAGCACGGCGCCTACGACATGTGAACCTTGGATTTGCAGCATGATCATCTTGCAACATATTTTTTCTCCGGCACAGTGGTGCGTATTCCAGTTCCAGGATCTGATCGCCATGAGTGGAGCATTGCGGCAGGAAAATCCAGCAGAGGAGCGCATCAATGTCCCAGCCAATCCGAAGCACTATTGGCGGTACAGGATGCCCATTTCGTTGGAACAACTCATGCACGAAGAGACATTCAATGCTGAACTCAGGGGATACATGGAATCCGGTGGACGTATAAAATCAAATTCAATTGCAGATCCGATATAAAATATTCAACCTGCCATTCAGGCATCCCTTTACCATTTCAAAGGGCACCAAAACGCACCAACCGACTTTTGTGGTCGAACTGGAATGGAATGGCGTCAAAGGCTATGGAGAAGCTCCGGGCATCTCGTATTATGACATGCCAGTAGAACTGATGGCGGAACAGCTCGAGGCAAAGAAAAAGATGGTGGAGCGCTTCGCATTGACAGATCCCGAACGATTCTGGCATTTCCTGCATCACCTCTTCCCTTCGAATAGTTTCCTGGTCTGCGCGCTGGACATGGCCGGATGGGACCTCATGGGCAAATTGAGGAAATTACCTTTATACAGGATGCTCGCAGAGGGGGCCACGGCCGCCCCGGTCACGGATTACACCCTTGGAATCGACACAACCGACCGGATGGTGAAAAAAATGATGGAGATGCCATGGCCTGTTTACAAGATAAAAGTCGGTACCGATGGGGATCTTGAACGAATACTCGCCCTTCGAAAACACACTGATTCAATTTTCAGACTTGACGCCAATGCTGGGTGGACACTGGATCAGGCCCTGGAAATGATCCCATTACTCCATCAGGCCGGTGTGGAATTGATTGAACAGCCCCTTGCAAAAGATGATTTTCAGGGTATGAAAATACTGTATGACAGATCTCCGTTACCTCTTTTTGCTGACGAAAGTTGCGTTTCAGAAAAGGATGTGGAGAAATGTGCCGGATATTTCAACGGCATCAACATCAAGTTGACGAAATGCGGAGGCATCACTCCGGCCCGCAGGATGATCAAGCAGGCGCGGGCATTGGGTATGCAAGTGATGCTTGGTTGCATGAACGAATCCAGTATTGGGACAGCCGCCATTGCCCATCTTTCCCCGTTGGCTGATTACCTTGACGCTGACGGCCCGCTGCTGCTCGCCGAGGACCTTGCCAATGGGCTGCATTATGAAAAGGGAAGGCTCGCCATTCCTGAAGCTGCGGGTTTGGGCATTGATTTGCTTGATCCCTTTTGAACGATTACATTTACACCCGAAATTTATTTTCGGGATGTAGCGCAGCCCGGTAGCGCGCTTCGTTCGGGACGAAGAGGTCGCTGGTTCGAATCCAGTCATCCCGACATATTTACCCCAAAATCGCCTTGGCGGTTTTTTATGACTTACTTTATCATCTGCCTCTTGACCTGACCAAAATTCTTTTCTATGTTTGCTGTCGGCATTTTCATTTGATAATGAGCGGAATATCAACACCGCCATCGATCTTGAAATGCCTGTTTAGTTTTTTATAACATGGTCTGTGGCCTACGAAATGCATGCAAATGATTACTCCGGATGTCCATTTAATACTAACACAGAATGTTTCAAATTACAAGGGGGATAAAACATCGTTACTATTCAAGGAATGAATCATTCCCAACGGATCATGACAATCATACGATCTTACACCTTTTCAATGAAGCAGGCTGGCGCAGATTTGCTCTATTTGTGCCAATTTCGAATACAGTAGATTGAAACGCAGATCAAATTGAATCAAGAATCAAAGCCATCATATGATCTTAAGAAATTCCGTTCACCCAAAATGACAATATTACAACATGCTGGTCGTTAATTTTTTGTTTGATTGTGTATGCTACCAAACACGGGGGAATCTTCCGGTGCTATTTTATTTCAATGACCTTCAGGCACTATCGTGTGACTGAGGTAGCGAAGCTTTTTCTGACCACAACAAGAATAACCTAAGATGAGCATACTAGTCACAGGCACAGCGGGTTTCGTTGGTTTCCATACCGTAAAAAAACTTTCAGCGGAAGGATACGACATAATCGGTCTGGACAACATCAACAGCTATTACAATGTACAGCTGAAGATGGACCGGTTAAAGGATTCGGGCATTTTTTTGCCTGAAGGGGATTTAACGATCGGTGATACTTTCACATCGGAAACGATTCCCGGTTACAGGTTCGTATATGGGGATCTTACTGACAAGGCGTTCATGATGCGGCTTTTTGAACGGGAGCAAATCGACTATGTCATCAACCTTGCGGCACAGGCCGGCGTGCGTTATAGCCTTGTCAATCCCGATTCCTACATACAAAGCAACATACAGGGCTTTTTCAATATTCTTGAATGTTGCCGGAAGTATCCGGTAAAGCATCTGATGTACGCAAGTTCATCGAGTGTATATGGCAATTCGACGAAGACGCCGTTCACCGAAACGGATCCTACGGACGAAGCCGTTTCGCTATATGCTGCAACAAAGAAAAGCAATGAACTGATGGCGCATACGTACAGCCATCTTTTCAGGATCCCATCCACGGGTCTTCGGTTTTTCACGGTGTACGGACCATGGGGCCGGCCGGATATGGCATACTACGATTTCTCAAAGTCAATGATGCTTGGCAAACCCATCGCTTTGTTCAACAGCGGTGATATGTACCGGGATTTCACATATGTCGACGACATTGTAGAATCACTTTCAAGACTTGTGACCAAACCACCGGATAACGCGCCGGAGTTGACGCCTTATCGAGTGTTGAACCTCGGAAACTCAAGCCCGGTCTTCATCAAGGATTTCATCACGATCCTGGAGGCCGAAATAGGCGCAAAGGCCATAGTGGAAAACAAGCCGGCACAAATCACCGATGTATACATCACTTATGCCGATACGACCAAGCTGGAAGGTATCACCGGATTTTCGCCAGCCACGGATATCCGAAAAGGTATTTCGTCATTTGCCGCATGGTTCAAGCAATATCATGCGGGAAAGGAATTTTAATGAGTGATGGGGATTGTCAGATGCCGTAATTGAAAGGCAGACCCCGTTTCATCAGGTTGAATCATTGCTTCCTCATCCAAACACCCTATTGTAAAAAGCAGCATATGATCCGTATGTACAATCTCCGCGAAATGACCCGTTCTAGTATGGTTTTGCTCTTCTTCGCAGCATGCCAGTTTTCCTGCACTTCAGCAAAGCAATACCTTTATCTGAATGACATTGTGAGT
>CAJBPC010000371.1 GCA_903957405.1 uncultured bacterium
CTCAAGATCAAGCGCAATGAGTTGGAGAAGCTGCACATGCAGCGCTATGCGGAATGGTTCGGAAGGATCGATACCATCATTTGGGAAGAATAGCAAACAGAAATACCCGATCACCAGACGGAACCGAAAGGGCCTCCGCCAGAAACACCCACCACATGAAAGAATCACTCGTCAAAGAACTGAGAAGATCGGTCGCGGCATTCAATGCCATCATTGCCGGAGCCGATGCAGAGGCATTCGAACGGAACGCAGGAGAAAAATGGTCTGCCGGGCAGGACCTTCAGCACCTCGTAAAAACGCTTCGCGTCATCAATTACGCTTATGCGTTACCGTTATTCATATTGCGTCTACGTTACGGCAAGAGCGGCTGGGACAGTCGTGACGTCGTTTTGATCGAACAAAAATACAAAAAAGCCATGGCCACCGGGATGAAAGCCCCCGCTGCTTTCGTGCCGGGGATCGTCGGAGCCGGCGAACGCGACGCACTGCTGGCGGAACATCTGCGGCTTGGGGAACGCATGTGTCGGCGCATTGAAAAGATGAGCGACCGTGCCCTGGACAAATACCGACTGCCGCATCCGGCCCTGGGGAAAGTGACCTTGCGGGAGATGATCATATTGACATGGCTGCATACCGACCATCACGCGGAGATCACAAAACGGAAAATCGAGAACGCATAGTCCGCATCATTTCGCACTGAGCCGCAATGCCTCGGTCGTGGTGTAGTATTTGGCGATCATATTGGGCACTTCCCATTTGGGCATGCGACCGGTCTTCAGGAATTCGAGGTACTTCTCCGTCACGCGTGCAAAATGGGCTTCATGACCTTCATGGTAGGAAGCCGGTATCACCACCTCCCAACCCTTGTCGTCAGGGGCGAGGGATATGCCCGGAAATCTTTTCTCGAGGGCTGTGAATGCCTTCCGGAATGCGACCTCATCCAAACCCGCTTTACGTTCCACATAGAGCTTCGGTTTGAATTGCTGTTCCCTTCCCTGGCGGATGACAAGGTCGGAGAGGCTGCCGCGCATGATCGAATAGTGCGTATCCCCGGCACCGGGTTCAGCCTTGTAGTTCCATATCACCGACACTTTCGCGTGGATGCCTTTGAGGGTGTAGTTGATCTCGCCATTGCAGCTCACCTGCAGCTTGCCATTGGCGTCGATGTATTTGCCGAGGTAGTCGGGAAAGCTTGCCTGTGCGGTGCTGGCCGTGAATTCCGCCAGCGACACGGGGGTGGTCCATCGCTTTGCGGAGAGCAGGCGGATATCTTTTTTGTGGTCTATGATCTGTTCCGGAAAGGCTTCCCATTGCACGAGGTCCACCAGATGGGTCGTCACATCCACGATGCCTTCCCCCTCTTGCTCCACGTCATAGAACCAGGGTGGCCGCTGGAGGGGTGAACCCGATACTTCCTTGTAAAAATGATGCACGCTTTCTTTGGTGATGGCGGGCTGCGAAGGGGATCCCTGCTGCAAAGTCCCGAAGGCATCCCGTATCCGGGAGAGTTCTTTCTGCAGGATCGTGGTGATCTCATAGCGCTCGGTCATGATGTCGTAGAGCATCCGTTTTTTCCGTTTGGCGATGCGGAACGCCTCCACCAGCTTCGGATAGGATGCCGCATCGATCACCATGGGCTTGTCGGCGAATACATGGAAGCCGGCCTTGATGCTTTCGAGGATGTACTCCGTCTTCTTCCTGTTGTTACCGGCGAGCATCACGATATCGCCCTTTCGTTCGGCCAGCATGCGGGCGAGGAAGTCGTCCCCTTCATAGACCGTCTGCATCCAGCGTGTCGGGCTTGCCGTCCTGGCGTTATATCCGTTGATGCGGGCCATGTGAAGCTTCACGTCGTTGCCCTTTGGCGCATATACATGCACCTGTGCATCCACCTCCGGGTACATGGTCTTCTGCACCAGTGCGGCATGGAAATGCCCCGGGTCGAGGGTGATGAAACGCCAGGGGGCGGACGTGTCGGTTGGCATGGGAAGGGCTTGTGTCCGGGACAGCAGTCCCATCATGGCCATCAGGATGAAAGTGCGCATCATGGGATCAGAATATGTATGGGTATCGCTTGGGTCGTGACAGCATGGCATTGGCCTCGTCGTCGTTATGGAATCGCTCCTTGATGGGATCCCAATATAGCTTGCGCTGGAGCTTCATGGCCGTGTGGTGCAACAGGCAGGCGGAGCAGGAACGATGGCCCACTTCCACCGGTGCGATGGGCTGGGTGCGGGATTTCATGCTTTCCAGCCAGTTGCCATGGTGTTCCTTGCTGATCATGAGGTTGACCTCGTCCGCACCGATCTTAGAGGTGATGATGCCGGGGTCGCTAGCCTCGAGCGCCTTGGAAGGTGTTTTGCTGACAGGATCGGAAGCGGTGGCCGCGTAGTTGCCGCGGGTGACGAAGATCCATCCCTTCGTACCCTCGAAACGGATGCCGTTGGGATTTGCATCGCTCACTTCCATCTCCACCCCGTTGGCGTACTTGCCATAGGTCTTGAAGCTGCCGTGCACATTCCAAAGGCCGGAGGTGGGGAATACGGCACTGCCCCATACCTCGATCGGACCGGAGTGTTCCATGTCCATCGCCCAGTGTGCGATATCGATGTGATGCGATCCCCATCCGGTGATCATCCCTGCACCGAACTGTTCGCAACGCAACCAACCAGGACGGCTGTAATCCGTCTGCGGATGCACGCGCTTTTCGGTGTAATGTACGTATGGCGTCATGCCCAGCCAGGCATCATAGTTAAGGTTCGTGGGGATCGGCATCTCCTTCTCCACATCCCCGCCGGGATCTACCGGCAGGCCGATGACGATCCGCTTCAGCTCACCGATCCTGCCGTTGCGGACCAACTCCGCCGCGTAGCGGAACTGTGTGGAGGAACGCTGCTGGCTTCCGATCTGAAGGATCCGTCCCGTGCGATGGACGGCATTGCTGAGTGCCCTTCCGTCCTCGATCGTGAGGGATGCCGGCTTTTGCAGATACACGTCCTTTCCGGCCTCCACGGCGTGGATGGCCTGTATCGAGTGCTGGTGGTCGGGCGTGCTGATGAGCACCCCGTCGATGTCCTTATTGGCGAGCAACTCACGGTAATCCGCATACGCAGTCACGCCGTTTTGTTCCTTGCCCGCCTGCTTTGCATAATGTCCGTTGACATATTTCACCGCATCCGCGACACGTTTGCTGTCGACATCGCAGACCGCAATGATCCGGGCATTGGCGTATTTGATGGTCTCCGCCATGTCGTGGTCTCGGGAGATGCGGCCCGTTCCGATGGCACCGATGTTCAGCCGGTTGCTGGGGGCGTTCTTCCCGAATACGGAAGCCGGTACGATGGAAGGGAAACCGGCCGCGAAGCCAGTGGCCAGACCGGCCTTCACTGATGATGCGACGAATTTTCTGCGATTCATGATCTTGGGTTATTACGGTTATTGTAAGGGTGCGTCCCGGTCGGTGGCATACGCCTTTCGGGGGTCCCGCTTCTTTACGAGCGTTGCGATGTGTTCCATGCCCCGAAACACGTGGTTCACAAAAAGGGGATCCGTGTAGTTGAAGATGTCGTGGCCCAGGGCCGTGATCCATACGTGTCCGCCATCGTAGCGATGATACCACACGGCGGGATAGAGTTCATTGTAGGGTCCGGTGTGTTTATCAATGAGTTCCGCCTGCTTGGTTCTGTCGAGGGACCGGACCTCATGCGCCATGAGCACTTCGATGCCCGGATACATCTCCTTTGAAAAATAACATTCGTCCTTCTTTTCCCAGACGGCGGGCATGCCCTGCATGGATGGGTGATCCGGGCGGATATTTCGGATGCGGAAAAGCTGATTGACGGCATGCCATGCGAAGGTTCCGCCGAGCATGTTCTTGAACCATGTCCAGTTCCGCTCGGTACCCATCACCGAATGCAATCCCACGAATCCCCCGCCGGACTCGATGTATCTCCTGAAGGCCAGTCGCTGTGCACTGTTGTCGAACACGTCGTTGTTGGTGCTGGTGAACATCAGCATGTCATATCCGGCAAGATTGGCATCGGTGAACACTGCCGGATCGTCGGAGACATCCAAGGCGAAACCATGCGTCCTGGAGAGCCCCCGGATGCATTCGACCGATGCGGCAAGGTTATCGTGGATGAATCCCTTGCCATTTTTTGTGTAGACCAGCACCTTGACTTTATTCCATTTGACCTGTGCAAAAGCCGGTGACGATCCTGCCATAAATGCCACGCATACTAGTAAGAAAAAACGAAATGTTTTCATTTGTTAAATATCCATTTATTTGTTCGAAAAATCCAAACCGATATCGATTTCGTGGGATGCAAAAAGTCAAATTTTTTTTTCCTCGCATCCTGCCCTAAATTCAACCCATGACACATTCATTCTCTCTCAAATCGAAAGTCATCGCCGTCACGGGCTCCACAGGGGTGCTTGGGGAAGCTTTCGTCAAAGGCATAGCGGAAGCGGGCGGCACGGTGGTACTCATCGGCAGGAACCGGGAGGTCGCAGCGCAAAGGGCCGCAGATATCGAAGCAGACGGCGGGCGGGCCATGGCGGTCATCGCCGATGTGCTTGACGAAGGTCAGTTGCGGGCGGGCCTTGCGGCGATCCTGGATCGTTACGGGCGCATCGACGGGCTCGTCAACGCCGCCGGAGGAAACGTGAAGGAAGCCGTGGTGATGCCCGGTTCGGATGTATTCTCCGTCGACATGGACGCCCTTCGAAAGGTCTTTGAACTGAACCTCTTCGGCAGCATGCTTCCCGTACAGGTCTTCGGCCCGGCACTTGCCATGGCAGAAAGCGCAAGCATCGTCAACATCTCCTCCATGGCATCCGCACAGGCCATCACGCGGGTGCTGGGATATTCCCTTGCGAAATCTTCCGTCGACAACTACACCCGCTGGATGAGCGTGGAGCTGGCCAATCGCTTCAAAGGCAAACTGCGGATGAACGCCATTGCACCGGGATTCTTCATCACGCACCAGAACAGGGCACTGCTCACGAACCCCGACGGTTCTTTGACGGCGCGGGGTGACGCCGTACTGAAGAATACCCCCTACAATCGTTTCGGAGAACCGGAGGAACTATGCGGAGCGCTGGTCTACCTGTTGAGCGATGCATCGGGATTCGTGAGCGGACATACACTGATGGTGGACGGCGGATTCAGCATCTTCTCCGGCGTCTGAGCGACACCGGTAGTACATGAAAATAAATATGAATGTTAAACCGGGTCGATGACATCTCGGATCGCCCGACACAAAAATAAATATACATGAGACTAAAACAGACTTGGCGTTGGTTCGGACCTGAAGACCCCGTCACCCTCGGGAACATCCTGCAGACCGGTGCGGAAGGCATCGTGACAGCCCTTCACCATGTCCCCCATGGTGAAGTGTGGACCGTTGATGACATACGGAAAAGGAAGGAAACGATCGAATCGAAGGGACTCAGCTGGGATGTCGTAGAGAGTGTCACCGTGCATGAGGACATCAAGACCCGCACCGGCAGGTACCGGCATTGGATCGAATGCTACAAGGAGACCCTGCGCAACCTCGCTTCCTGCGGCATCCGGAACGTCACCTACAACTTCATGCCGGTGAACGACTGGACGCGCACCAGCCTGGACCATCCGATGAAGGACGGTTCGAAAGCCTTATATTTTAACTGGAGCGACATGGCGATGTTCGACATCTACCTGTTGCAAAGGTCGGGGGCGGATAGCGACTACCCATTACCGGTAGTGGAGGAGGCGGAAAGGAAGTTCAAGTCATCCACACCCAGCTCAAGGGAACACCTCGCGAACATCGTCATGTTCGGCATCCCCGGCGAACGGAAATCGACGATCGCCGAGATGCGGGAGCGACTGGCCGTCTACAACGATATATCCGCGGCTTCTTTGCGGGAGAACCTCGTCTATTTTCTGAACGCCATCACCCCGCTGGCGGATGAACTCGGGATGAAGCTGGCCATACATCCCGACGACCCTCCATACAACATACTCGGGCTTCCCAGGATCGTGAAGAACATGGATGACTATGCGCATATCCTGTCATCCGTCCCGGCGGTGAGCAATGGCGCCTGTTTCTGCACCGGCTCCCTGGGTGCTTCGTTCGACAACGACCTGGCCGACATGGCGCGGAAGATCGGCGACCGGATCCATTTCATCCATCTCCGCAATGTGAAGA
>CAJBPC010000372.1 GCA_903957405.1 uncultured bacterium
TATAAGATCATTAAAACTTCGCGCAAATATAGTGTTTTTACCATTCAGCAACCCCTGTTATTTATGCCGAAAACTGTACACTAAAAAAGTTTAAGCCTTGATAATCAATATGTTTACCGACTTTTCTAAAGAACTTTCCTAAACCATTCCAAAAGCATCCACCCTCCACGCATAGGTTAAAATTTTAACCTATTGCAGTTCTGAACGAACTGAAAATAATAAGGGACTCATAAGACTGAAGAAGAGCATTCATCAAAGTGACCTGACAAAGGGGGATTAGTCCGATTCTATCAGCCTACCGTCTTTCAGGTGATACGCCTTCCCCTCAGGTGCACACCACGCCAACCCTTCAGAATCTAGTTGTAACTTTTCGCCGGTTCTGCTGATCCAACCGATCTGCCGGGCGGGATTTCCCACCATCATCGCATACTCCGGGACATCCCTGATGATTACGGTTCCGGCTCCCACAAGCGCATACCGACCAATCTCCACGCCACAAACAATGGTGGCATTCGCACCGATCGTACAACCCCTTCGAAGGTATGTCGGCCTGAATTCTGTTTTCCTTTCCACAAAACTTCGGGGATTGATCACATTCGTGAATACCATAGAAGGACCCAAAAAACAATCGTCCTCCACGATCACGCCACCATAAACAGAGACGTTATTCTGGATCTTTACGCCGTTTCCGATCAGGACCTTGCCATCAATAAAAACATTCTGGCCGATATTGCAGCGCTCGCCAACGACCGCTGACGACATGATGTGAGAGAAGTGCCAGACTTTAGTGCCCAAGCCGATGATCGCCCCGTCATCTACGACGGAACTTGAATGGATGAAATAAGGGTGTCCCATGACTCAGCTTTTCATGATATTGAATCAAAAAAAGCAAATATTACCCCTTTTTACGACATCTCCCTAAATAAAAGATGTACCAATGCGCACTTGCAGACTGGAGCAAACGGATGCCTTGGAATCAATGCACCTTTTAGGAAAACACCAAAGTGACGGCAATTGACTTGTAGAAACTCAGACTCGGAATCAGCAGCGTGAATTGACCCAACCGATCTTTGGCAACAGGAAACCTGGCCTTTTCTCGAACCCGTAGATGGGGGTGATCCCCTCGATATTCCTGACC
The DNA here is from genome assembly GCA_903957405.1 of uncultured bacterium. GTDB lineage: Bacteria > Bacteroidota > Bacteroidia > Chitinophagales > Chitinophagaceae > Pollutibacter. The sequence continues at coordinate 1,139 of CAJBPC010000372.1, forward strand.
TCGAGAGGAACCTTGATCTGCCCGTTGATGATCCAACGGACGTTGTGGATGCAAACGGCAATGTTTATCATGAAGGAACCCTCCCGAAGAAGATTCTCATCGATCGTCGCCTGCGAAGTATATACCCCCTCTTTCCAGAGTTCAATGCTGTTGTAAGAGTCGTCATGGAAAATCGTGAACAAAGTGATCTCGCTCTTCTTCTCAATAAAATCGAATCCAACCCGAAGACCGGATATGCCTTTCTTGATCCGATACTTGAAAACTACTTTTATCTGTCTGTTGCTGAGAAAAATCACGCCGTCTGAATGATCCTGCACCAGATCGAAATCCAACAACTCGAAATATTCATCCTCCGGCATCTTCGAAATAATATCCTTCAGATCAGTGGCATCCACCACACTCTGCATATGGTTGATATAATAATTGAGGCCCTCTTTAACCCCACCGTTATAGTCTATCTGACCATTCTTCATCACCAGCAACTTATTGCATAGCGACCCGATGGAAGTCATGTTGTGGCTCACAAAAAGGACAGTCTTACCCTCGCTGCGACTCACCTCGCCCATCTTGCCCAATGATTTCTTCTGGAACTCAATATCCCCTACAGCAAGTACCTCGTCCACGATCAGAATCTCACTTTCCAAATGAGCAGCAACACCAAAAGCAAGCCGCACATACATGCCGCTGCTATAGCGCTTCACCGGTGTATCGATATACCGCTCCACGCCTGCAAAGTCGACTATCTCATCGAACTTCCGGGTGATCTCATGCTTCGACATCCCCAAAATCGCACCATTCAGATAGATGTTCTCCTTGCCGGTAAGTTCCGGATGAAACCCGGTCCCCACTTCCAGCAAACTGGCAACACGACCCTTGACCTTTATCTTACCAAGGCTCGGAGAAGTCGTACGGCTCAGGACTTTAAGCAGAGTACTCTTGCCTGCGCCATTCCTGCCGATGATCCCAAGCACCTCTCCCTTGTTGACCTCGAAATTAATATCCCGCAAGGCCCAGACATAGTCACTCTCACCCTTTTGAGAACGATCATTCACCTCCCCGATCTTCAGATAGGGATCCTCCTTACCCCGCAACCTATGCCACCAACGATTCA
>CAJBPC010000373.1 GCA_903957405.1 uncultured bacterium
CACAGCTTTATTCATTGTCGATCTCCTTCTTGCAAAACAATACTCGAATTTTTCATGTCGTTGTACAAGAGGCATAGATTAGTCGGATTGATTTTGCATAATTTATTCATTTGAAGACACTATGCTGCCTGTACAACGAATGCTATGATTCCAAAAAGATGTAAGGAGTTTGGGGATTGATCAAGTCGGAGGGAACATGATGGAAGGGACAATACACTTTAATACCTTACAAAACCATCCTCCGAAATGTCTCAATCTGTTTTCCGAAATCGTCTAAGAAATATGTGTCTTACCCATAAAAAAAGCCTCATCTAGGATGAAGCTTTTTTTGGGTGGAGAATATCGGAGTCGAACCGACGACCTCTTGCATGCCATGCAAGCGCTCTAGCCAGCTGAGCTAATTCCCCTTGGGTTGCAAATATACCACCCCGCTTCCTTTTGTCAAAATACATTTATAAGTCCTCACCATCAGACCATATTCGCCCGGTCTGAACCCATGCCGATGCTCCGTTTCACTTGGGGAGTTGAATTATTTCCGCTTCCGGCGGCAGGATCTTTACCATGACGGTCAGATAGTCCTTTCGAATGTCTGAAGGCGTCAACGCGCGGCAAGGTCTGCAAGACGCATGCCCCTCGCAACATTCTTCAACGCTTCGACATCACTGCTGCCTTCACTCTGCATTTGTATGAGGAAGCGGTCCACGACGACCAGCGTGAGTTCCGCGCGCGGATCCTGTTTGAAAACTGTCTCATAACCTGTCACATCCCTCAGGCCGAGGTCAACGGATCCGGTCCTCTTCGTATCATCCTCCGATGCAAAGCCTGCCTTGTAGATGGCTGTCGCAGCCGTGAAAGCCATAATGGCACCGTTATAATCGAAGAGGGTCACCTCGATCCTCATGTCCCCGTTGCTGTAAGACTGTTCGGTCTGTGACCATCTTCCGGCCAATCCCGGCATATTCATCTGCGACCCTCGTGGTCCGCCTTCTTTTTTGTATCCGGATATGTCTGGCAGATAGGCTTGTAATTCCTTGTACGGCATGGCAACCGTGTCACCCTTCGCCCTGCGTGCAGCCAACCTTCTTTCAGATTCCGATATGCTTTCTTTTGCCTGCTCCGCGATTTTCTGTGCTTCCCGCACGGATATCTTACCGTCGCTGATGTCAATCTTCTCCTTTGGGCCTTTGCATGATGCAAATATGTCTGTGACGAGGATGAGGATGAGGATGTGTTTCGGTTTCATGTACATGGTGTTTTTTCAGTGGTGGTTGCAGCAGCGAATCTATGCATTTCCAACAGCACCCAACCATCAGGCACATGCGACTTTCCCTGTCCGCAAAAGTTGAAATCCCTTCCAGACTAATGTGTCGGCACCCATCTGCATACCACGACCCTGACAAGATGCCCGATGACTGCTCCCTCCTAATGGACCGAACAATGCCTGCATATCCATCATTGCTGGCAATTCTTTCATTTCAGATCCATGCAAACAGGAGGATCTGCTTCGGATGTCTTTCACCCGCTTGATAGCGGATATTCCTTTGACATCCGAAGCATCCCTTTCATGCAACGAGTTGGTCCATTACGGGAAATCGTTTGCGTGTTGCCCCCCGATGGGAACGTTCATTTTCCCGTCACTGTTTTCCCCTGATTGACATTCCTTCACTATGCGCCCTGAACTCGGGCGCGTACATGCACTCGACTGTTGCGAGCCCGACGGAGAACCTCCCTTCATGGCTCACGAACAGCGGGTATTCGAAGACGTGAGTGCCTTTCGGGACTGCGTTGAAAAAGAAATTGGTGGCGGCATCCCTTGTACTCTCATAGTATCCCAGTGCGCCTTTCCAGCGGTATCCGCTGAGTACATTCACGGGCTCTGTTCCGGAGGCGCGCATATCCTTCAGGTGGACATATTCCATGTCTCGGTCGCTGCGGAGCTCGATGCGTACGATGAGTTTGTCCCCTACGCGGAATGATTCCCCCTCATTCACCGCTTCCAGTACAGGTCCCTTGTCGGTGTTGCGTTCCCTGAGGATCCTCTTCACGATCGACAAAGGCGATGCGGATGCGGTGATGCGGTCCATATGCTCGAAATACTGCCAGTATGCCGCACCCCATGATATGCTTCCTGATTCCTTCGTGCCGGGACTGCTTATATTTATTTTTATATTGCCTTTATCCGGACCGAGCCTGTCGCCATCGATGACGGATCGCACATAGCCCGTGCCGGCTTCACCATCCGCACTGCTGAAGGTCACGGGATTCGTTGTGCCGACGGTGATCGCTGCCACGCGTTCCACATTCAGCCAGTCTGTGCCTTTCATGAGCAGTGCGTGGCATGCATCCGCCGTGGCGCGTGTCGACTCCCAACGGTTCGTCTGTTTTTGAGTGAGCAGCCACTGCTTCATCAGCGATACGGAAGCGTCATCGGAGGCCACTTCGGAGAACGCTTCGATGAGCATCGACTGTGTCTCCACTGGAGCGTCCATCCAGTACCAGCGGGGGGCGTTCGTTTTCCAGTACATGCCCAGCGTTTCGTTCTTCACGGCCCTTTCCTGCAGCGACCGGATGATCGCCGTCGCCGTCTTCTTGTCACCCCCCCTGTAGAGGAGCATCGCCGTCATGCCCTGCAGCAGGTTCGGTTGATGCGCCCAGAACTGTGCGGCCTGTTTTCTGTAAAATTCGAATGCAGGCCTGTAAGCGTCATCGACCTGTACATCCGGGAAACAACTGAACGTGTAGAGGCACTGTATCTGAAGGCTGCCGATCTGCTCGCGTGTCATGTCGGCCTTGGTGCCGATGAGGCGGTCATGATCTTCTTTCATCCTTTTTTTAAGGTAGTCGAGACCGTTAGTGACGATCCCGTTCACGCCTTCCTTCAGCTGCTCCGGGATGGCTTCCGCCTTTTGCAACCTGCCCAGGCTTGTGAGGATATACTGTGTCATGTACCTGTCTTCGGGTCCTCCGGGAAACCAAACGAAGCCTCCATTGGGTGATTGTGCACGGCGAAAGCGTTCGAACGACATGTCGAGGTCTTTGGAAAGCCTTGACATATCGAACAATGCTGCGATATCCCTTCGTTGACGGTCCTCATCCTTCGCATCAAGCACCCACGGGGTTTCTTCCAAGAGGATATCCCTTAGTTCTTTGTTCTTCGACAGGTTACCCGTCAGTGCCTGGTTTTTCCCCTTTGCGGTGTCCGTCGCCCAGCGCTCGTAGTACGCTTTTATCTTAGGCGTGGAGCCGGCGATCTTCGCGGCAAGGGCATTTGCATAAAACTTGTTCATGGACTGCTCTGCGCAATCATAGGGGTAGGCCGTGAGATACGGCAGCGACAATACCGCATACCAGGCAGGATTCGCACTATACTCCACCGTCAAGCGATGATGGGTGAGGGATGTACTCTCATCCGACTGCAGCAGTTTCTCGAACCGGAAGGTCTTCGTGCCATTGCCCTTCATCTGAAAGGGCATGGACTCTGTCACGAGCATCCGGTTGCTCAGCACGGGGATGGTCTTCTCTTCGCCATCGCTGTAAGCACCTGCCTTTGCGATGATCC
>CAJBPC010000374.1 GCA_903957405.1 uncultured bacterium
GTGTGCTTCCGTACCGAAAACCATCTCGAAAATCTCCCGGTCATAGGATATCCCGGTGATTTCATGATCCCGGATCATGGGTTCAAGCTTTTCCGGATCGGGCAAATGCTCCCGCAGGAATGTCAATGCCTGACTCCGTTGCATCGCACCGAGCCTGACACGGATCATCATGACCAGGAAGGCCGCCTCGTTCGAATAAAGCCGTGAGATGGAGAGCAGTTCCGTCATATGACCGATGGGTTCAGGAGCACCTTTTAAATCACTTACATTTGCACGGGATCAATCTGTCAAAATCTTGCAACAGACATCATCACCATACCGATACCGGGGCTTCGGACTAAATATAGCATCTGAAATTGAGTTTCCGGAGTTATACGCCATGGAATTTGATGAACCTGACGTTTCGATACGGCTGGCGGACATCCCGGAATCACTTTATATGGGGAAAGACCCTGACAAAGTGTTTTATCGTTTCGATCTGGATGAATTCATACTGCATTTCCCCGGTGCAGCACGATACCGGGTGATCAAAGGCTGCGAGATCTTGGTGCAGCCCTTTTCAGGCAGCGATCCGTCAGCATACCGGATTTATATTTTGACCATCACGATGGCTGCCGCATTGATGCAGCGGCAGAAGATCCTCCTGCATGCATCTGCCATCCTGCATGACGGTGGGCTGATGCTGTTCCTTGGTGACAGTGGTGCAGGAAAATCGTCGTTGGTTGCCGAACTGTGCCGAAGGGGATACCGTTTTTTTTCCGATGATGTCTGTGTCCTGGAAGACCGATCTCCTGACGTTCCGGAGGTGCGCGCCTTTGCATCTTATCCCATGATGAAACTCTGGCAAACGACGGTCGATGCATTGGACGACGTCCTCTTCAACACCCGCCATCAAATTTGGCCCGACACTGAAAAGTACGGACAGTTCTTCCACCATGAATTCATGACAAGGTCGTATCCCGTAAAAAAAATATTCGTCCTCAACCCCGGGCATTTCGGGAGCGGAATAAGCTACACCGCAGCCCCCGTCACCGGCATCGAAGCCTTTCAATGGATGACACAACATACTTACAGGAAGCAGTTCATCCATGAGGTCAGCCTGCAGGCCAGCCACCTTAAAGCGATCGGAAGGATCGTAGAACAAGTCGACATCGGCATACTCTCAAGATCCCATCAGGCAAGCGACATCTCTTCGTTCGCAGACTTTGCAGAAAAGCAGTTCCGGGAAGAACATTTACCGATTGATATGCTGCCGCCTGCGGAGCCCCTGCTGCCAAAGTAAATACCCCGCCAGCGGCAGGGCATCCATGATTTGGCGATGGAGATCAATGTCGGCAGGTGACACCTGCAAGGCTCACAATGATTTGTTGGAAAGGGTTGAATTCTCCGCAGAACCGGGTGTAGGGCCCAATGCCAGTATGCTGAAGCGGGATATTTCGATCACCGCTGGCGTTGACCATGCTTTCTTTTCGATTTGTTGTGGAAGCCGGGGGGATAAAGACGGCTCAATTGCGGGCTGCAACAGTGAATTTTTCAAGATATGTGACTTTTAAAGGAATGAAGTTAAGTAAAAATATAACCAGTCTGAATAAGCACCAAAATTTTCAGATTACATGATTATGTATCAAATGAAGTCCTTCATCATTAGGTAGCGAATCAGCACCTGTATCGAGAAGGACAAATTCGGGTAAAATCGTCCGTTCCATTGATTGCCCGTGTGCTGAGGGTCGAGCCCCCGATCGATCTTATCGAAATCCAGTACACTCCATAAACGTCCCCGCCGCTCATTTCTTATGTCCCGAAGCCAGTTTCTGATATCTCCGGCCATCTTTCTGTTTTCTTCGAGGTAGAAAACACCTGCAGGGACGTCTTTATCCGTCCGCCATAGAATTTCATCAGGCACTATGCCTCCCAGACTTTTGCGA
>CAJBPC010000375.1 GCA_903957405.1 uncultured bacterium
CGATCAAGGAGGCCGTCCGCTCCCTTGCATCCTCGACCGCATCCCGCGCTTCCCATCCGAACACATGCGTGCTGCTGGCCGCATTCCCGTAATGATCCATGAACCAGGGACGCATGGCCTCAAAAACCGCAGGGTCCATGCGGGTGGTGGCATTATTGTCGAGGTATATGGGACGGTCTTTATGCATGCGAAAAAAGTTTAGACGTAAATGAATCTGACGGCTGGCTACGCCGCAGACCAACCTTGCAGTCGTACAAACGCAATGCACCCGCATCTTGGCATCCCTGACCATCCTCGTTCATGCACCGGGAATACCGGATCTCTGATGGTCGTTATCATCTCAGATCATCGAGCCCAAACCGCTTCGCTGAGATTCTTTCGGCTCGGAACCTGCGAAACAACATATGGCCGACAGCACACTCTTACCAGCAGAAAAGCATCCCTGGATAGGGCAAAGTGTAGCTGTAAAAGCAGCGCTTCATGGGTTAAGAAGACAAGAAGCGTGCATTCTTAATAAAGGTCTTTTGAGATATGATTGCCGAGTGATCGTCCTTACCGCATGCGGTATCTAAGGGAATCGATCATGAGGCACAATCCTGACTGGAAAACGACCAGCGAGAAGGTCCCATACCAGAACCATTCCCCGCCACGGCTCCGCACAAATCCGGCATCGATGCACATGCATATTCCGGCACCTGTGAGCAGCAAGCCTGCAACCGCCAGAGACAACCACTTGATCTTCGAACCTTGAGTCATGCGTAAGATTTTTCAACATGCGAACCCGTCAACAAAAAAATGCATCCATTTCCATCATAATACCGGGTCGAGTATCGGATCATGGATTTCATATCAGTATTTCGCATCCCAATCCGCGCGAAGACCGATCCGATTCCGCTCGCCTTTCTTCACTTCGACGGGGTGCAGATATCCCTGGCCGTCTATGATATTCGCGTAGAACAAAGTATCCTTTCCGATCAAGACCGAATATCGACCCGGCTTCAACTTCAGTGAGAAATCCCCCTGCGCATCGGTTTCAGCCTTACCCGCCAGCCTTGTTCCCACATCATAAAAGACACCATCCATCCCGGCCTTTTTTGCGTTTGCCTGCAAAGCAGGCTCGAAGAAGAAAACAGTCGTCCGGAATCCGGGATATTCAGGCTTGGGCAGATCCGGGGAAGGCATCTGATTCCCTCGGACGCGTATCACGTTACCTGTCACCTTGACACTGTCCATGGAACAACCTAACACATGTAAAATTGTGAAGATTAAAAGGGCAGAGATGCCGGAATGTTTAACGAAATTGTGAAAATCGTACATATATCTTATTTTAACTCAAAAAGCGAAAACAATTTAATAATATTACAAAGGTTTTAATCACAGATACCAATGATTTTATCAAAACATTTCAATTCGCTGATGCTTGCGGCCTCCTTCCTGATGGTAAATGTCGTTGTTGGGCAAGATAATCCCGCAGCAGCGATCGACAAACTTCAGGAGATCGCTGTCATTCAAAAATCCAAGGACATAGAGAATTATTCTCAGGCAGTGAGGATGGCCGGAGAGAAAAACTGGCCCATGGCCATCAAAGGCAAGGAAGGTCGCATCGCGACGCTTGTCGGGGTGGATGCTACAGGTTTCCCGGTGTATTTCGAATCCTTTTCGAATGTGAACGCAGCCGCAACCATCGGCACCAACAAGCTGTGGGTCGGCGGCAGTTCCGGCTTGAACCTCAGCGGCAACACTCCCCTGCTGAAAGATAAACTCGGGATCTGGGATGGCGGCGGCGTCAATAGCACCCACCAGGAACTGGTCGGTCGCATCACAGCCAAGGATGGCGCCTCCTCCGCTGACGGCCATGCAACCCACGTGGCAGGCACCATGATCGCCAGCGGCGTGTCATCATTCGCCAGAGGAATGGCTTACGGCATACCGGGAATGGTGGCCTATACATTC
>CAJBPC010000376.1 GCA_903957405.1 uncultured bacterium
GTTTCAGAAAATTCATCCCGATGGGGCACTCGCATCGTCTGCACCGACAATCCATTGGGCAAATGAATCGTGCTATCATCGTTCAATGTGATGAGCGCTATGTTCCGTGTTGCAACCAGTTGACTCCAAGGTCCGTTATCCCGAAGGAACGCATTCATCCGGGGCATCCCATAAACCTTTACGGAATTCGCGCCGAATGCTTCTTTACCCAACTGCATCAATCCACTGTAATGCCCTATATGCGCATGTGTGAGGAAGATTCCGGAAGGCATTTGAAAAGCCCTTTCGGGCCTTAGCTCCTGCACCTTGTGCAGTTGAGCCGCGATATCGGGTGTTGCTTCAAGCAACCAATATTCACCTGTTTTAGCATCCAACAGGGCAAGGGAAGTGACGTGTTTTTTTGTTTCTCGCCCTTCATGAAAAGCAACGCAGCATTTCTTTTCACAGCCTAACTGAGGATATCCTGCATCCTGAGACACACCCAGCACCAAAAGGAAGATACCGGCTTTCTCCGTTTCCACATCACGTTCGTTCTCATCAATTTGGCTTGTACAGGCAATACAAAGATCAACGATGATAAAAACAACACAGTGGGTGATGAAACGTAAAAGATGGGGCATTTGTCTTTATTTGGATGTTCCGAATGTATGAAACAAAACCAGACTGAGCAGATCAAAGAGTCCCGTCGTTTGCGGAAATCAGACTCACATCTTTTTCAGCAACTGTTCGCATTTTTTCCAATAGCTGAAGAAGCTGTTGTGAAAGCCTGTAATTTCTGGAAACATCCATTCGCGTGGGTCAGTGGTTCCTTGATAGTGTCGAAAAAGAGGATGTTCCCTGAATATGATGTCTGCGGACCCGGCCATGCCCTTCAATGCTTCGAATTCACCGACAAATAGCTCTATTCCGGGGATATTTCGGGACAAGTCGATGATGAATTGAATGGTCCTCCCGGATACCGGAAGCCTCTTGAAATGAGAGGGCTCAAGCAATAATATCCTATTGGCATCATCGTCTTTTCGCCAGACGGGGTCAAGATTATAGGCATTGTATATCAGGACAGGTTTGTCGGGATTGATTTCCGGAATTTTTGTTTCCGGAAGGAATGTCTGTGCCAAGAAAGGCTCCCGTCGCAGAAGGATTTCCGGTATCGGCATCGATGCGATCTCTTCGTAACTGAGATCAAGAAAGGTTCCTTTTTGATCAGTGTGACAATATTTGTTGACATTATGCTGGTCAGCGAAATACAACTTGTTGCTGAATGCCCCGGAAACCCACTGCCAGCTGCAAGCATTGCTGGCGAAATCCGCATCCAGCAGGTGATAATACATCCATTGAGCAGGAACCTGCCACTGACAGCGTGCAATATTACAGACGACGGAGGCTGTGTACATGCGACAGTGGTTATGCATGTAGCCGGTATCATACAATCCCTGGATGGCTGTATCCAGCGCTTTAATACCGGTATGCGCTTCCATGACAGATAGGGGCATGTCAGGATGATCGGCACGAGGTTGTGGATTTTTTAAGTCCTGTGTCAACAGGTTGGGACGTTCCATTGCAACTCTCTGGAAATAATCCCTCCAGGCAAGCTCTTGCAGGAATTTTTCAATTTGATAAAACTTGTAGCCCTTCTGCAACATTTGCCTCTTCACCTGAAGCGTCGAAATAACACCTCTGGAGATGTATGGGGAAAGAGCCGATACAGCCCCGTTGATAAAATTTCGAGTACGGCCATATGCGATGGGATCGACTTTATCGATCGATGCGATGATATCATCATATTCCGTTGAAAAAATCAAGTTAGTCATATATGTACAATGAATTGATCAATTTTATAAGGTGGAACAATGATCGATGCGATATGGTTTGGCCCATTGTGATAAAAAAACGCATCCTGAAATCATTCAGGATGCGTTTGATATTTTCGGCATGAATGCGACCGATCAGATCAGCCCGATATCGTCAAAATACAATTCCTGCAACATTGCGCTGAATTCCTGGAATGTGATGGATGTGATGGTGGCAGGATTGCCAAGGTTGGTAAGTGGAATCTGGATATCGTTCCATCCCGACTTCGCAAAAGTCAGTGTCAATCCTGAAGCACTCAGGCCATTCAATACCACTTTCACCTTTTTACCTACTGATGCGGTGGGTACAAAAACGGCAAACTTCACGGCAGCATATCCGGTCGTACTCAGTGAGGGGCTGGCTTTTGAGAGGCGCAAGGCGCCAAAGGTCGACGTATAATTGACTTTAATGGAATTGGTCCCCCGCTTCACATTCGTGGTGTTTGTCAGAACAGAGGTCGCACTATAGGATGTATTGGTCCATGTGGCAGTGGCCAGATCTTCATAGATCATGTACTTGTATCCATAGGTCAATGCGGATTTCACAGTCCCAATAGGCGTTGTCACGTATATGTATGCCGACGTTACACCTGCAGGTACCGTGACCTTTATTTCATCTTTGGTACTTGAGATGATCGTAGCATTCGTCGCATCAAATCCTACGTTTGTAATCCCTCTGAAATAGTTTCCTTTTATGGTCACCGTGGTGGCTGCTGGACCCGCCATGGGGTCGAATGAATAGATTTCCGGAGCCGGCTGGAGGATCTTGAAATTATAGGTGGCGGAGCCGAATTTGGTGGTAACCGTTATCGGATTATTGACAGGATCAGGTAATACGGCTGGAATTTTCACTGTAACTGAAGTATCATCCCCGTATATCAAAGAGTCAGATGCCAGAACTGTGTTGAAATCCACCTTGAACGTGGTAGCAAGATTCTTCCCTTTGATCATGATCCAGTCTCCATAGTTGACAGCTGTGAGCGACAAGCTGCGATTATTGAGATCCGTCACAGCATCGATGACAGGTGGTAGGTTGTTCTCGGGAATATCGGCCTTTTTGCAACCGACTTGTACGACTGAAACAATTCCAAGGAAGAACGTCAGGATCGCTATTGAGTTTGTTGATTTTTTTTGCATGGAATATGCTTTGTAAAATGAATGGATTGGTTCACCAACCGGGGTTGTTACCGGCAATCGACTTATTTGAATTCAGTTCGGAAAGAGGAATCGGTAGCAGCATATTTCTCTGTGCCCTCACCTTTGAAATATTGTTCTGTCCGGCTGATATCTTATTCATGACCTGGGTGTAAATGCCCCACCGGCAAAGATCAAAACGCCGTATGCCTTCGAGCGAAAACTCTCTTGCCCTTTCAGCCAGTACAAAACTCCTGAACTGCTCCTGGCTCATGCCCGCGGGAGCGGCAGACGCCATCACCCTTGTCCGGATAACATTCAGCTGCGCATAGGCTTCGGCAGTTGGGCCGCCGGCCGCTTCATTTGCAGCTTCTGCATAAATCAAAAAAACTTCTGCATAACGCATCAGTGGATAGAAGGCATCACTGTTGGCTACTGTGGGGTCATTCACATCGGCAAACTTGATGGTATATGCTCGGTTGTCTGTCGTGCCGTTGTTATTATAGTTGATACCATTCACAACCTTGTATTGTGCAGCCTGCCAGGATGGATAAAAATAGGGAGCTCCAGTATTGGTGTTGTAGTTATGTGCAACACCATCCAATACACGTTTGTCTGCTTCTTCATAATCCTGATAGTGGTTGTTGGTGAACCAAACGGCACCGCGACCAAAAGTGGAATATGCCGAAAAATAAACGCTCAGGTTATTTACAAACTGCGTGCCTGCCAAAGATTGGAGCTGCCACATATTCTCTTGTTTGTTTCGTCCAGCTTTACTCCAAATATCCTTCCAGTTTGCAAAGAGTGTGTATTCCTTGCTGTTTATGACCTCCAGAGCCTTGTCCCTTGCCTGTTCGAAATACAATTTACTATTCAGGCCTTCCAAACCGGCCACTACACTCTTGGTATGGGTATAGTTGCCATTATCGGTTCCACCTCTAACGATCACATTTCCGGCAGCAAGCGAACCTGATGCCATGGTGAGGTATGTTTTTGCAAGCATCGATCGGGCCAGGCCCCTGGTTGCGTGTCCAGGATCCCCGGCTTTCGCATGTCCGAATGGCAAAAGCATGGTCTCTGCTTTCTTAAAATCTTCGATGACCTGCTGGTAAACTTCCTTGACACTCGATCTTGGAACATTATTGTTGGGGTCCATGGAAAGTGATTTCAGTCGGATGGGTACCCCCCCATAAAGCTGCACCAATTGTAAGTAAGCCCAGCCCCGGAGAAAATATGCCTCTCCAAGAATCCTTGTCTTCACCTCCACATCGATGCTTTCATTGATTTTCTCTACATTTTCCAGAACGGTATTCGACCTGGCAATGACCGTATAGCATCCCACCCACGGCCCATTCACACCCCAATACGCCTGTGGATTGCCCGCACCGGATGTCCCGAGGAACCAATCCGCACCGGAAACATGATCATCGTCAAGGATGGTCAGATTCCACATGGGCTGAAGGTAGAGGTCGTAGGTGTAAAGTGCATTATACACCCCGGCAATGGCTGTTTTTGCATCGCCCTCGTTCTTATAGAAATTTTCAGGTGAAAGAAACGAGAATGGTTTCTCTTCTAACGCTTTCTGACAGGATGTGATGAGAAGGGCACTGAATGCCGTCACTCCAATCCAAATAATTTTCTTCATATGTCGCATAGTTAAGTTCTTGGGATTGATATTTTAGAATCCACAACGGAGAGAAAAATTGAAACTGCGGTTATTGGGATAACCACCAAGGTCGACCCCAAACAAGGCGGGATTGTCGCCATAGCTGTTCACTTCAGGATCGAAACCACTGTATTTGGTAAAGGTATACAGGTTATTCACACCTACTGACAACCGCACATTGTTCAGGACACGAATCTTACCGGCCGGTAAGGTATATCCCATCGTAATGTTCTTTATCCTGACAAAACTGCCGTCTTCAATGAATCTCCTTGAAAACTGCAAAGACCTCCAAAACTGGCGAATTGCCTTGGGACCCGTAGACATAGTGTTATCCTTGCCCTGAGCCCATGCTCCAGCGATCATATCCTCGCTGATATTCTTCGAGGTGCCAATATTGCCATTGAAGACATTATTCATATTGATGATGTCATTGCCCTGAACCCCATTGATAAAAATACTCAGGTCGAATTTCTTGTACGTGAAATTATTAGTGAACCCGAAGATGTAGTCGGGATTGACATTACCTATGAAAGTCCGGTCAGAATTGGAGATAGAGGTCGGGTCGCCATCAAGGTTCCGATATTTGATCTCTCCGACCATCCTGCGGATGATGCTGTACGGCTGGTTTGCGTAAATGGGATCACTGCGTACTTCTGCCTCATTGTCGTAATAGCCGTCTTCCACATAACCAAACAAAGCGCCGATGGGTTGGCCTGCCACTTGAATGAAAGGTGCATCCCGGGTGGAGATATTTGTCGCAAATTGCTCTGTCACATCGCCACCAAGACTTAAGATCTTATTGCGGTTAAAAGAGATGTTGAAGAGTGTTCTCCATTGAAAATCCGCATTCCGGATAGCAGCAGCATCTATTGACAACTCCAGACCCTTATTCTCCACCGATCCAGAATTTCGCAGCTGTCGCTGAAATCCTGAAGATGCCGGAGTGGTGATGTATTGAAGCAGATCGTCGGTCTGCTTGATGTATGCATCCAAATGCAAACTCACCCTGCCCTTCCAGAGTCCAACATCCAATCCTGCATTGTAAGCGGATGTGGTCTCCCATTTTAAGTCGGCATTGGCGGGACCTGCATATACATCATCAGCCAAACCGGTCTGCAATGTTCCGTTGAAAGGATAGTTGTAAACACCCAGCTTCGACAAAGATGCATATGATCCAATGCCTTGGTTGCCGGTCTTACCGTAACTCATGCGTAAGACCAGATTGCTAAGCACACCCGACGCGGCCATGAATGACTCATTGTGAATCTTCCATGCAAGTGCCGCTGAAGGGAAACCAGCCCATTTGTTATTGCTGCCGAACTTGCTGGATCCATCCTGCCGAAAAGATACCGTCAACAGATATCTGTCATCATACGCATAGTTCGCCCTTCCCAAAAATGAAATAAGTGTGGACTGATAACGATTTGTGATTATCGGCAGGATCTGCTCTGCAGCTTGCATATTCTCATTCTGCAGCAGATCGTTCGGGAAGGTCTTCGCCTCTGCACGGGTTGATTGCCCATTGGTACGCTCAAACGTAGAAGCGGCCATGGCGTTAAAACTGTGCTTTTCGATTTTTCGGTTAAATGATAAGATACTCTCCGTGACCAGACTCGTCCAAAGGTTGTCCGCTTTCAATGCCGAGCCCCTCACACTAAAGCCTTCAAAGACAGTCCGGGGATAGTACTGATCTCGGTCATTGGATCCATAGTTGAAACCGAGATTTTGACGAAACTTGAAATCACGGAAAAAACTAGCTTCCATATAGTTGGAAGAAAAAATATTGTAGCCTGTCACACGATTGAGGACATCCCTTGAATAGATGACAGGATTCGTTATGAAAAAACCCTCTCCCGTTCCATCAAACTCTTCCTCGAGCGTTATGGTTGGCGGATACGTCAACGCCGACCTTATCACGCCTGCACTGGCAGCATCGGATTTGTCAGTGCCTGTCTTCACACCATTTGTGATGCTATTCGATAAAGCCGTACTTGTACCAACACGGAAATTCTTGCCAAGGTTGCGATTCAGATTAACGTTCAATCCGAATTTCCTGTAATCAGAATTGATAATGGTACCATCTTGATTCAAGTAATTGAAAGACAGGCTATGACTTCCGCTTTCTGACGCACCGGAAACATTAATCCCGTATTGCTGGAAAAGCCCTTTTCTAAAAATGGCATCCTGCCAGCTCGTCCGGTCATTCCTTAATGCTTCAACCGCTGAGTCTGAGTAAGGAAGGTTATAACTTGTTCCGTCATATATGTTGGAATTATTATACGAAAGATTTTGGTACTTCGCATAATCATAAGGCAGCAGCATGTTTAACCGCTTGGAAACTTCTGAAACACCGACATTGACGTTCAATTCTACCTTGTCCTTTCCAACCCGTCCTTTCCGGGTGGTGATCATCACGACTCCATTGGCGCCTCGTGACCCGTAAATTGCAGTAGCAGATGCATCCTTGAGGATGTCAATTGATTCTATGTCGTTGGGGTTGATGAAGGCGAGGATGTTCAGCGTCTGCTTTTCGTCACCGCCGATCGAAGACGGTGTTCCACCGCTATTGCTGTTATTGAATGGCACCCCATCAATCACATAAAGCGGCTCAGTACCCCCAAGGAAGGAGTTAGAACCCCGAATCCGGATGCTGAGTCCGGCACCCGGCGCACCATCGTTTTGTGTGATGTTGACCCCGGCAAGCTTACCCTGCATTGCCTGCTGGATACTGGTTGGATTATCTCGCAGAAGGTCATCCCGATTGATTCTTTGGACGGCACCGGTGAGATCAGCCTTTCGAACAGACCCGTAGCCGATCACCACGACATCAGACAACGTCGATGTGGCAGGCTGCATCGTGACTATATAGTCTGTCTTAGCGCCGAGCTGTACTTCAATGTCCGATTGCCCCACATGAGAAATGGTGATAGACTTCGCACTCAGCGGAAGCTCGATGGCAAATCTTCCCTGAGGATTGGTCACCGCAGATAGATTTGATCCTTTTGACCCTACAGTGGCCCCTGTAAGCAAATTGCCACTTTCATCCTTCACTGTGCCGGTGATCTTCCGGGTCTGCGACAACAGCATTGCGGGGATCAGCAACAAACAAGTTAAAGAAATCCATAATTTCATTCTCATACAGCAATCATTTGTTAAAAATTTCCATGAAAAAATTGAGTAACAAAATAACCTATTTTACAGCATTATCTAACTGCCAAAATGGAAATTGTGAGGAAATACTTTTACAGTTGCATGGTTGTATACTTTTTTATCCTGTCTTCCAACAGGACTTCAGCCCAGCCTTATATAAGAGAAATCAGCCATTTCAAGAAGATGGACTCTTTGAATCGGCCACCCGAAAACCCGATCCTGTTCATTGGAAGCTCATCCTTCACCAATTGGAAGGATGTGCAGGATTGGTTTCCCGATTACACGATCCTGAACCGCGCATTCGGCGGATCATCTTTAACGCACTTGATATATTACGCCGAGGATGTGATTTTTCGTTACAATCCAAGGCAGATCTTGATCTATTGTGGTGAAAACGACCTTGCAACAGATCCGAAAATTACAGGCGACAGTGTGTACAGACGTTTCCGCAAGCTCATAGGCATTATTCGAACTAGGTTACCGAAGGTGCCGGTTGCATATGTGTCCATGAAACCAAGTCCCAGCCGGGAGAAATTCCTGCCGTACATGAAGACTGGAAACCGAATGATAGAAAAATACATGAAGAGGACAAAATTCACAGAATACATCGATGTCTACAATGCCATGCTGGAAAAGGACGGAACAGTCATGAAAGACATCTTCCTAAGTGACAAACTGCACATGAACCGAAAAGGATATGAAATCTGGAAGCCGATCATCGGATCCTATCTGATTAAATGATCCATTGTGTCGAACCATTGGTTTTCACGTGGATCAGACTGTCTATCCAATCGGAACAATCTCTACATCGGATACAAGAACAGTTTTCCAGCATATCATGCCAACAATGTCAACCGGCAGTTGCAGCCGACCAACTTTGCGTACCTTTTCTCAAGAATCGAGTTATGCGGTAACGCAATATATTTCTCGAAAATCCTCATGCTTCCCTTATTTGTAGGAACACATTTTGGCCATTATGCACAAACGGAATAAATGGTCTATGGATTAAAGCATCATGCGCTCGAAGAAAAGCCGACTACTTCCCATATCGGCAATTTTCATTTTTTGACTTTACATAATAAGACTTGTAGTTGGAAGCTTTAGGATCCATACAGCCTTCAAGGTTTAGCAGTTCGACTTTTCTGAACTCGACCGGGTGACTTTCGCTTTGCAAGGATATTGTCCCGCCTGTCAGCATCTGACCTGGCTTCCCGAAAATTGTCTGCTGGTCATTGACATTTCCTCCTCCGACCTGTGGCCTCTGATACGCCATGACTTCCTGGCCATTCACATAATGACGGATCAATGAATCTCCCAATACGAGCACTTCCGCAGTCACCCATTGGTCTCCATGATAGGTCTCTGAATTCGAATTGACACAATGCGGAGTGAATAGTTTGCCGTTCATTTCGACATTTGTACCGGGAGTACAGAGGTTGCAGGTGCTGCGCTTATCAGTGCCATTTCCGCCAAGGAACTGCACTTCAATGGATACCGGAAAATCCTGATCGATACCCATGCTTTGTGGAGTCTGTCCATGGAGCATGACGCCGCTGTTTCGGGTGGCCCATCCGGGACCCCCTTTGACCTGATCACCAACAAACCGGTATTCAATACGTATGCGGTAATAGTTGAAAGGCTTTTCGTAGAACAAGTGCCCGTAACGTTCATCGAATGTTTCATATTCGTCATACCGTACTACGAGCTTCTTGTCTTCTACACGAAAAGTATTCCCGTAGTTTTTTCCAGCAGGGTAATTTCGGATCTTGGGCGTCCAGCCAGTCAGATCCTTACCATTGAA